>JBILIX010000054.1:0-9666 GCA_044368835.1 Flavobacteriales bacterium
TCCAGACGCGATAGTATTTTTGGATGAAAACGGCCTGAATAAGGAACACAAACGTTTGTGTTATAAAGGCGGCTTGAGCCGCACCAACTGCGCCACTGCATGGTATAAGCTTCGTGTTGATTGATATGTTTACACCTAGGCTCAGCAGAGCAACCACAATCAGGAGTTTCATTTTGTGACCTGCAGTAAGCAGTGTTCCTGTCGCGTATTGCAATGAAAACATCACGGCGGCTCCTATCGTCCAGGGCAGCACCAGAGCTGCTTCCGATGTATGCTCGTTGTATAGAATTTTCAGAATGTATTCTGCTTGAAACACGGATATCAAAGCCATCCATGCACAACCGGTCAGCAGCAAACGAAAGGAAATACCGAACAAATCGCGAGGCTGTTCTTCATTGGCCAACTGCCTCGAAAACATGGGGAGGAGGAGCACGGCAAACAAGTAGGAAATCATGGTGAGCATATCCCCCAAGCGAAACGCCATGGCATAAATGCCGGCATCGAAGGTGCCTTTCATACGTTCGAGCAATACGGCATCGACGCGTCCTGAAATCATCGAAAAGAAGATGAGCAATGCAAATGGCAGACTCGAAGTGAGAATGGTATCGGTCGACAATAGCTCGTTCTTTCCTTCTTTCGTGGTAAGGCGAACGACGAGGATAAAGGAGACCAGCAAGGTTGTACCATAAGCGATTGTTTGACCGTAGATGAAATAGGAGATCGGAAAAACTTCGTCACGGGGAATCCAAAGAAGCGCTGCTCCCATCATACCAATGAGAAGCAGTCGGTCGAGAATGGAGACAAATCGGTCGCTTGCAAATGCGTGCATTCCCGTGAGGTATGAGCGTAAAAATAACACACCGGTAGAAAGCACTTGATTGAATGCAAGTACAATGAGCCAAGCCAATGCGTGTTCTTCGTAATCCATGAACAGCCCGACACCTGTGCACACTAAGAGATAGACGAGTCCAAGTAAGATGCGTAAGCGAATTAACTTTTGAAATTGCGACGCTTGTATGATGCCGCTGGACGCAACATGCCGGTTGTTCCAATTAGTAATTCCGATGTCGGGAAGAATGTTGAGAATGAATGAAATGTTGAGCAGTGCGAAATACATTCCGTACGCATCCGGCCCTAAACGCTCTTGAATACTTGCTTCTATAACTAGCAGGTAAAATGGCTTAATGAGCAAGTTGATACCGATGAGCAGCAGCAGGTTCGAAAGGAAAGTCTTACGTATTGCACCCATTGTTGATTCGCGTGGAGGTAGTGTTTAGCTGTTGAGGCTGAAACGCAATGAAATACCGGTGGAGATATTCGAAGTCGGGAAGGAAGTAGAGATTTTGGGTTTGTTGAGCTGGTGATCGTAGAAGAAGCGGATAGTAAGCTTGTCGCTGACGGCCATGTCTGCGCTCGTCTTCAAACTATACAAACGTTGCCCAGCGGTTGGTTGGCTGGTTTGTTCTACCATTTTACGAATGAGTGTCACGTTGTCGCGCACGGTGAGGTCGGCGCGCAGATTGAGTGATGTATTCGCCAGCATCTTGATGGGAAGCTTGCTGTTTTTCTTGCGGAACGGATTGGGCACTTCGTTGATCTTATAACCTAATCCGAGCGTCAGTGAGTTACTCTTGGTTTCTGTTATCTGGTAATTGGTAAGTCCCAGAGCAAGCGTTCTGTCTTTCTTGTATTCCACTTTTAATTGTGGCTCGTTCGTTTTCTCCTTGTTCTTTTTCTTCTTCGTCTTCAAGGTCATGTCGAGCGAAAGCGGCGTAATCTGCTCCGATATGTTCACGCTATTAATCTGCCTGCGTGTGATGTAGTTCGGGAAGTCACTCTGATCGACGGTAGTTGGCAATCCTTCTGCGTTCGGAGTGAAATTCAAATTGCTCACGTAGCTGGTGGTATAGGTCGAGCGGTAACTGTGCTTCAAGTTGAATTGTTTGAAGTATTTCTTGATGGCCGGAATCTTCGAGAGACCGTCATACGTAACGCTCCAGTTGGGCTGCACCTTCGGCTTGAACGGATTGGCCGATACTTCATTTACATCTTGGCCGGTGTATGCTGCGAGGAATGCAGGTATCACAACGTCTTGCGATGTGGGACCCCATCCACTGTAGTATCCATTCGCTTCCGGAGTGCCAACTTGATAGCTTTCGGAGTTAAGTCTTTCCGAGAAGACGAGGCGGTTGTTGAGGAATGCTTCGAATGCCGCGTTTTGATATTCGTTCTTCTCGTCGTCGCGGAAGAATGCCGTAGGCCATGTTATAATGGAAGCACTTACATTGCCCGTTTCCATGGGTGAATCGAACACGTACTCACCGGTTTCATCATCCAAGCGGAAGAAGCTTGTGAGGTTTCGACCTTCCGTGCGGTTTGCTGTCAGTTCAATCTTGAAACTCTTGACGGGTTCTAGATTGATTTTATAGTTCCACGTTTCTGAATACGTTTCGTTGTATTGTGTGTTGAGCGAAGGCAATTGCACAAGCCAACCATTGGCAGCAGCATTGAGTGCAAAGTTTTCGCCGGTTGGATTGCCCCAGATGTCGGTATTCTGCTGGCCCGCAAGGAAAGGAACGCCGGGCGCATTGAAGCTTTCGTCCATACCCAAAATTTTCGAAGGTTGCGCATAACCGGGAAGCAACATGCCTTCGTTGCGTGTGTATGTTCCGTTTACACTGCGCACCATCATCAGGAATCGAAGTGCAACATGGCTTGGATTGATAGGATCGCGCTTTACTTCTTTTTCCTTTTCATCCTTACCAAATCCATCTTTTTTCGTTGGATCTTCTTTCTCGTTTTTCTTTTTGTCGTCTTTTGGTTTTTTGCCTGTGTTGATGTCTTTCAGTAAAGGCACCTTGTTGTAGAGTGTTTCCAAATTACCCTGCACATTTAATTGCAGTTGCCGCGTGTTCTGAATGGTATTCCCCAATGAATCTTGCGAGAAAGGCGCTCGGTCCCAACGATATGTTGCAGCATAGCGCGCATCGCTGCTGATGAAGTCAATAAGCGGGAATTTATCGAATGGCAGTTTATAGGTCACATTCACATTGTGGTTGTAAGTAGTGTTGTTGCCACCTGCCTGTATATTGCTCCAAATGGTGTCTTTGTAAGCGTCAAACCATTCCGTGTTTTCCTTATCAATCACACCGCGTGGCTCGCCTACCAATGCAATGGTGTTTGCAGCGAAATCAAATTTCAAGCTCTTGGTTAAGTCGTATTTGAATGTGTAGGCACGCGACCAATTCCAAGTCTTCTGCACTTGTGTGGTGAGCAGTATGTCGCTGTATACGCCTGTAAGTTCGAGTGTGTTGTTGCGTATGCGGCTCGTTTCATAGCCGCGATTCATTTCGGTACGGAAACCAATCTGTTTGTAGCTGGGATAGAAGTTGAAGTCCTTAATCCATTTCAGGTATTTGGATGTTTTGATTACAGGCAGTTTTTCGAAAGGCTTGATTTCTTTTGGCTTATTCGTAAATGAATAATCGAACGCACCGAGGTAGGTTTTGTGAAGTCGCCAGTCGATGTTGATGTCGCGCTTGTATTCCTCGTTGTAGGAATAGGTCACCGAAAAGTTTTTAATGTTGTAGAAGCGTTCCTTACCTCCTCCGCCACCGGCAGGTGGTGTAGGGGGGGGCGTGGCTCCGCCCGCAGGCGGCGTTTTTCCGGCGTCGGCAGAGGCTCCTCCTTTCTTAGGGGAGATCCGCACATTGGTGAAATTGATGCTGCGCCGCTTCACATAGTCTTGTGATTTCTTTTTGATGTCTTTATTGACATTGGGTAGGTCACCCATTTCCAGGTCGGGCTGCAGCGGGCTGAAACGTGGTGTATTGACGGTTTCCGAATAGCCTACATACATCGGTAGCGCCACACCCCATTTTTCGGGGAAGAACTTACCGAGTTGTAGAGTGGAGTTTGCATCAATTCCAACCACTGTTTTCTGCTGTCGCTCTTGAACGGTTTGTTCGAGCGTGCCCCACCCGGGTGTCGACATGTTTCCGGCAACGGCCAATGTGGCGAAGTCGGCAAGTGTTGCATTCAGGCGCGCAACAGCTGCCCAACCTCCGGTTTCATCAAACTCTGACAAGCGCAATTCATTCACCCAAATAACGGCGCACTTCGATTTTCCATCGTCGTCCGACGTAAACACGTTTCCTAATTTAGCAGGGTTGCGCACGCCAATCATAAGTATGGTAACATTCGCAATATTCGGATTTCCCTTGACAGTGATTTTAGCATCGCCCACGCGAGAAGTGTATTCGCTGGAAATAGGGGTGCCGGGCGGACGATTTGCCTTCAGGTTTTGAAGGTCTTTGATGAAGATGTCGAAATTGTTTTCTTCCGGCCAAATAGCCTCATCGTCGCTCGTGTACCACGGAGTAGCTTTCATCGGAATTTCATACTCGTAGTAGTTGTCGTTGAAATCAGAACCTAGGCGTATGAATACTGTGAGGTCTTTGTCTTTTAGTTCGCTTTCAATACCCAGTGCTTCTGCGTGCGAGAACATGCGCAATCGCTTATACTGACGTAAGTCGAAGTTTACTGTGCGATACGCTGCGCGTGTGTCGCCATCTTCGAGATTGCAAATTTGATACGACAAGGATTGCTCATTGAGACTTCTCAAGTTGGCACTCGCAACGTCTTGCTCGCGAATGATTCCGGGAGGAACCACGTAAGGCACAGGCTCACGATTTCCATTTTCTTCGATGTTAACTGCGGCGATGTTGAAAATGGTTGGCGGTGGATCTCCCATTTCAATTTCTCCGGGCGATTTCAATGCGCCGTCGAATTTGCGCCATTCGCCGCGTACCAGTTCCAAACGCGCGAAGCGAAGTGTCACTGGCTGTTGCCACCCTTTCAGGAAAACACGCATGTAGCGAATAGAGCGGAAGTCGGCGATGCCACCGAAGCGGTTTTCAAATTCTTTGATTGGAATTTTGAATTGATACCAGCGAATTTTTCGCTCCGTGCCGTCAGCTACCGAGCGGGTAGTTTCGAAACTGTCTGTGATGTAGTTGCGGCCAATGTTTGCTTCGCCCAAATCATTTTTTCTCAGACTAACGCGGTATTGAAAATAGCTTTCAATATTGTTCAGTGTAATGTCCTGGTTGATGTCTTCTGAGTTCGGAAGGGTCGTAGCGGTTATGGGATAGCCGTCGGGTGTAGCAGTGTTGGAGTTGCCTTCGTTGTTGTTGAAGAATACATAGCGCTCCAGTGTACTCAACTCGGCACCATCGGCCTGTGAGCTTCGGAAATACTTGAAGTCATCGTTCGATGGATCTTGCGCATAAGCGGCGTAAGCTGAATCATTGAGGTAGCTGTTCACTTCCGTCAACCAATCCGAGAAGAAGCCTGATTCAGAATTGCTATTCAACCCGTCCAATCCAATGTCTTGTGAGGCATAACTGCCGGTTGAATTATCGAATGCATTTACAACGTTGAAGTTGTTGGGTGATGGGTAAAGACCCCAGGTTGAAGTGTCGGTGTCTAAGGGTGAGTTTGGACTTGGGAATCCGTTTTCATACGTCCAGTTGTTGTCGTTCAACACGTCTTCCGAAACGTTACCTAAGTTGAAATACAGGTCACCGCCGTTTGTGTTTTCGCTGTCGTCGTTGAACGGGTCCATCAACCAAAACTGAATGAACTGTACGTTGCTCGCTTCAAAGTCGGTAGTCGTCAATGCGCGTTGTATTCCACCCCATCTGCTTTCGGGGTCAAGGAGTTTTCCGGTTTGCGTTAACCCTGCAGATTCGTTTGTTCCGAACGGACGCTCGAAGTTGTATTGGCCGCGTTCAGAAGGTTGATAGTTCAAGTCGAACGTTGCAATGTTCGGTGGAGTTCCCGGAGGCAGTTGTCGGTTGGGAAATACTTCACTTTCCAGGATTTCACGCATGCGATGATCGCTGTACCAGTTGTCGTCAATAATATTTTGGGGAGTGAGTCCACTCGTGGTGCGGAAGAACAACGGGTCAATTACATACCAGCTCAAACGTGCGCGGTTGTAATTGTAGATTAGGCTATCCTCGAAATTTCCTTCGGGAAACAAATTGGTTTGTTGCTTCGGCGTACTAGCCATGAACCATTGGTTGAGGCTGCGCAAATCAATGATGCTTTGGCTTCCTTCAAAATCGTCGAGGTACGAGTTACCATCTTTGGAAATCGCCCTGCTGTGACCCGGAAACAACTTTGCTCCTTCAGCAGAAAACGAGATGTTTGATTTTGCCTTGGTATCGATCAGTGGTATGCGGTCAACCAATTGTGTGAGCCAAGGTGCTTCTTTTTGGTAGGCTAAATCAAGACCCAGCACGGTGTTGTTGACAGGCTCATCACCCATGTTCACCTTTTGAGTAACCGGTCGTTCACGCAGGTTGAGGAAGGTGGCACCAGCTGCAAAGTGTTCATTGAATTTGTAGTCGAATCGACTTCCAATCATGGTCTTGAACTGCAGATTAAACATGGAGTTGCTCTCTGTCGAAACCTTGATGGGTTGACCGCTGCTCAGGATGCCTTCATTCAAAATGCGCACACGCCCCAAGTTGTAATCGACGGTATAGTCTACACCCTCTGTGAGTTTGATTCCACCTGCGGTAACGACTACCGATCCTTGCGGAATGTTCAACGCGTTGAGTGAAATTTCAGAACCGGATGAGGATTGATATTGTCCTTTGATGCGGTACCGGTTCAGGTTCGGGAAAAGAATTTGCGCCGCTGTTTTGGTAGAGTCATACAAGGGTTGGAACACAACCTGCGAAATAATCTGATTGGCCAAAGCATCCTGACCCGGTAGGCCGTCGCGAATTTTTTTCGCGAGGTGATTACCAAAGGGTTCTACCACTGGGAAGTAGATGCGGCCGTTTTGCGCATCGATGAGACCTCCATTGGTAGCAGCATTGGGAATGAAGTCGAAGAACCCATCGGGGTAGGGCATTTGCTGTGCGTCAATCTTATCGAGGTTGAGCACTTGAAGCAGGATTTGCCCATCGAGCGGCTGTCGTGGAATGTAGTTTTGGTTTACTCCCGTAGTAGGGTTGTTGTACCACACATCGAGTCGGAAATTTTCAGGAGCAATGCCAAACGCACCCAGCGAATACACGTTTTTCATCATATTGGCCCACAGCGGAGCTTGCGCGTTGTTACTCAATTTCACGCGTGTAATACTTGGTTTGAGCAACTTCAGAATGAGCGCCTGTGGTGCTGCAAAACCATCTTGTGAAATGGTACCTACTTGATAGGTGTTGCCGTTGAGCGTGTATTCATACGACACCGCTAGCACTTCTGCATTGTTGAGTGACTGTTTCAACGAGATGAAGCCGAGGCGAGTGTTATAGCTGAATTCAGTAGGTGTCAGTTTGCGCATGTTGTTGACGCGCTCATAGTGCGTGCCGTTTTGCATGTTGCTGTAACCACCGGCGGTGTTGCCGGAAAGTGCCTGTATGGCTTGGCTGCCGCTGAGCACACCTTGTGAGAAAGCAGAGTTGGGATTGGACGGATCGGTTCCGGTTGTTTCGAGGTAAATGTCGTTGTTGAGGTTCGACGGATTACCGGCCGTTGTAACTGCAATGTTGGAGTTGTCGAAGAGAATGTTGTCTTGCAGGGGCAATCCACCCGCACCATCGGTAATGTCGCTCGACATGTATTCCGGTGCCTCTCCTAAGTCAGTGAAGGCAATGGCGTTGCGCACATCTTGCGTGTTCGACTGCAAGTTCACCAACCATACTTCGATTCGCGTGATGTTTACGCCGCTGCCCACTACAGGCAGTGACCCCATGGCGCGGTCATATTCTTCCCGAAACCAGCTCGAAAGGAAGTAGTGACGGTTCGCTTCGTAGTTGTCGGCGGTGATGTCGTAGTTGGTCGATTGTGCCCCTCCTTGAATCGTAATCTCCTTGCGTTCGCCACGTTGCTGTGATACAACGGTTGTGTTGCGCAGTCTGCCCCATTTAGTGGAAACCTTCGCTCCAAACAAACTGCTGCTTCCCTGTATGAGCGATCCGCTAAGTGGCAACGAAACGTTGCCCAATTCAATACCCTGGATGATTTGGTCCTCGTCACCTGTGTATTGCAACTTCATTTGATTTTCAAAGTCGAACGTACTCTCGGTGTTGTAGTTCACATTCAACTTCATGCGGGTACCAATGTTACCCACCACATTCAGCTGAATTTTCTGGTCGAAGTTGAAGGTTGTGATGCGGCGCTGACGCTCGGGAATTCGAGGGTTGTCGGTTTTGGATGAGTTCACTCCGAAGGTAAGTTCAGCAGAACCCTGCGGGCGGATTTCAATTTCATTCGACCCGAAAATATTCTCGAATCCTTCGCTGCCAATTTTGATGACTTTAGAATACTCGCGATTGGCCTCATCCTCCTCCTCTTGAATCTCTTTCCAGTACGAGCTGATGTTTTCGGATTGTTGGCTTTCCATGTACTCTTCGAGCGTCATGGATGTGCGCGGACGATAGTCGAATTTACCACCTACCGATTGCACCACTTCGTATTGACCTGTGGCAGGATTGTATTCGACCGAGTATTGGATGTTGTCGGGCAGAGGCACATTGATTCCGCCGGCATCGTCGGAGGGGTTTACGTTGTCTTCCACCGGCCACACCAAGTCTCCAATAGTGTCTGCTGCAGCAATTTCAGTCGAGGGGCGTTTGGGTGATGTAGAAGCTAAATGCCGATAGTTTGGATTGGCCATACCCAACCATACCAGCGCACTAAACGACAGCACAAAGCAAAGCCTTGCAGCCAAAGCCAGCTTGTTGGATGTCAAACTTCTTCTCGTCACAGTTGCTTCAATACTTGCTTAATCAGGTCTTCTAAGGCAATTCCAGGCTGCATGACCATGATTTTATCAATGAGTTTCTCGCTTTTGGTTTTGTCTAATCCTAGTAAAGTCAGGGCCGCTAACGCTTCCTGTTTTTGGATATTGTGCGGCACACCAACTTTTTCGATAAGTATTTCGCCTGTCTTAGCCACCTTATCATGCAGATCGATGATGATGCGTTCGGCTGTTTTTTCGCCAATTCCTTTTATGCGTTTGAATCCGGCCACATCGCGCATCAAAATCATTTGCTTCACCTCTTCAGTGCTTAGTCCGCTGAGGACCATGCGAGCTGTATTGGGGCCTACACCGCTCACTGAAATGAGCTTGCGAAAGACGTCTCGCTCTGACTCGTCGGCGAAGCCGAACAAATGAGTCGAAAAGTCATTGCCGTTAATGTTGAAGTGAGTATACATGGTAATGTTCTCTGCATCACCGAGCTTACCGAAAGTTCCGAGTGAAATGTGCAGGTAATAGGCCATGCCATTGCAGTCAACGACAGCATGCACGGGGCTTTTTTCAATAAGTTTACCTCGAACGTAATGAATCATAAAGTAGTATTCGCGGTAAGCTGCTTCTAATCAAAAGGTTAACTTTCGTTTAGGGTAGAGTCACCGTCAAAAAAATTAGCGTTGCAAGGGTAATCACGAAAAGTGTAACTAGCAACCTGCCTTGGGCAAAAGTTATTAAGTCTGATAATCAGGGTGCTAAAAAAGAAAAATCCCGGATTTACCGGGATTTTTCAAAGATTTTATGTGTGTGTTCTATTAATGTAGAATTTCAAGACGCTTGGTCTGAATCTCATCATTGAAATAGATGCGAACCAGATAAATACCGGTTGACAATTG
>JBILIX010000346.1:0-2867 GCA_044368835.1 Flavobacteriales bacterium
CATCCCAGGAAAAGGATGATATTGATGAGCAGGATGTTTTTGGTTACAACAGGAAGTTGATTGAACATGATCAGTTAAAATATTCGTTCAGTTGTTGTGCGTCGAATTGAATGATGATGGGTTTTTGATTGCGCCAGTAATAGGGTTGGTTGCACTGCATAAGTTGCTGAAAAAGCGACTCCATTTCGGGTGCAGTAAGCATTTGCCCATATCGAATGCTTCCGGTGGATGCTAATTTCCAACACAGATTTTCGTGCGCAACAGCCGTAGTATCGACATTTTCCTCCAGCGCAGTGAGGGCTTCAATAAATGCGGTTTCACCACCGCTCTGGCTGCATTCGGAAGGGACGCCTTCCAATGCTATTTGATTGGGTCCGTTTTGAGAATAGCGAAAACCTATTGCCTCAAGTTCGCCGGCAAACGCACCTAAAAGTGCGCTTTGAATGGGAGTGAGCTCAATGGTTTCGGGAAACATACTTTGCTGTGTAACTCCTTTTCCCGATGCCAATTGTTGCATGAACCTTTCGAAGCGAATACGCTGATGAGCGCGTTGCTGATCAACAACCATCATTCGCTCACCTGAAGAGCAAAGCATGTATTTGCGGTTGTGTTGCACAAACGAAATGTCGTCGTGAATTTCTAACTCCAGCGTTGGGCTTATTGTTTCGGCGCGCTCTATACGTGCCGCCACTTCCATCAAATCTTGCCAACCCGAAACACTCGATTCTTTGCGATCAAACCAACCTCGTAAGTTCATGGTTCTGTTCGACGGAGGCTGGGCATTGCCAAAAGGATTGAACTCCGGATTAATGTCAATTTTAGGTGCCTGAATGTCTGAACTAGGGCGGGGTGGTGACAAGGAAATAGAAGTCTCCTGCTCGAAATCGATGCTGGGTGCAATACTGAATTTGCCCAAAGCTCTGCGCACGGCGGCATGTATAATGGCATATACTGCGCGTTCGTCTTGAAACTTTATTTCTGTTTTCGTCGGGTGAATATTGATGTCGATTTGCGCAGGGTCTATGTCAAGGTAAATCAAGTACATGGGGAAATGACCCTGTGGCAACAAATCCTGAAAAGCATTCGTAACCGCATGGTTGAGGTAGGTGCTCTTAATAAAACGCTGATTGATAAAAAAGAACTGCTCTCCGCGCGTCTTTTTAGCCATCTCCGGTTTGCTCACAAAGCCTGCAACCGACACGATATCTGTATGCTCTTCCACCGGAACAAGCTTCTCATTGTATTTCGTGCCGAAGACATGCACGATGCGCTGCCTCAAGGTGCTTGCCGGCAGCATGAATACTTCCGCACCATTATGCGTAAATTGGAATTCAACGTCGGGATGCGCCAGTGCTATGCGTTGAAATTCGTCGATAATATGCCTCAGTTCAATGGCATCGCTTTTCAGAAAGTACCTTCTGGCGGGAACATTATAGAACAGATTTTTGACGAAGAACATGGTGCCTCGCTGACACTGAACCGGCTCCTGATTTTGCACCTTCGATGCTTCAATGGATATCTGTGTCCCAAATTCATCTGCTTCCATGCGGGTGCGAAGCTCTACCTGAGCAACCGAAGCAATACTCGATAGCGCTTCTCCGCGAAATCCTTTCGTCTGAATATGAAATAAATCTTCCGAGCGCGTAATCTTGGAAGTTGCATGGCGTTCAAAACACAGCCGGGCATCGGTAACACTCATCCCCTTGCCATTATCCGTCACCTGTATAAGCGTCTTTCCTGCGTCTTTAGCGAATAATTTTATGGATGTAGCACCGGCATCAATTGCATTTTCCATCAGCTCCTTTACAACCGAGGCAGGGCGCTGTACCACTTCACCTGCGGCGATTTGGTTGGCAACATTTTCGGGTAGGAGTTTTATGATGTCTGACATGCAGGGGTTCAATAGGTCTGCACAAAACTAACCCGAATGGAACGTATCTGAAAGTACTTGTTATGCCTCGCTGACCATGAACCGATCTAGGCCTTCCTCAGGTGATAGAAGTGAAGGTTTGAGCTCCAGAATGCGCCTAATAACTTCTTCCATAACGGTGTCGGGGCAAGATGCACCGCTGGTTATCAAAAGCCGAAGCGGTTCTTTGTTGGGGATCCAGTTGGTTGTTTCTGCGTGACTATGGGTATTGTAATGAAAATGCCTGATCAGGTTTTCATTTACAATTTCGGATGCATCTTGTATGAAGTAAGTGGGGAATTTTGATTCCAGTATCGTTACTATTTGTGAAGTGTTGGAGCTATTGTAACCGCCAATTACGATTGCTAAATCAGCGCTGCTTTCTAAAGCCGCGAGCGTGGATTGCTGATTGTCGTTGGTTGCATAGCACAACGTGTCGCGTGTATCTGCAAAATGGTCTTTTTCGGCTGCACCGTATTTAAGTGCCATGATGTTTTTGAAGTAATCCGCAATTTCTTGGGTTTCAGTGGCGAGCATGGTGGTTTGGTTTACTACGCCGACACGCTCCAAGTCGGTTTCCGGATCGAACCCAATCGAAATTTTTGAATGGAAATGCTCCATGAATGCTGCTTTATCAAGCTTTCCCATCATAAACTGCCCAATAGTTTCTGCTTCTTTTAAGTCACGAACAATAATGGAGGGTGCGTTCTGATAGCTGTGCGAAAATGTTGCACGTGTCTCTTCATGCTTCTGCTTCCCATGGATGATAATCGTGAAGCCGCTTTTGCCAATTTCTGCCGATCGCTTCCACACCTTTTCAACGAACGGACATGTGGTGTTGTATCGTGCTATTTCAACCCCTTTTGAGGCGAGAAGCTGTTCTGTTTCTATGGTGGTTCCAAACGCCGGAATAATTACCACATCATCCGAATGGATGTCATCCCAAGAATGAAGTTGT
>JBILIX010000347.1:0-2864 GCA_044368835.1 Flavobacteriales bacterium
AAGAGAAAAAGCAATTTCTAGAGATGGCCAGCAAAGCCTCTCTGTTCGAACAATACATACACCGCAAATTCGTAGGCGCCAAGCGATTCAGCGTGGAAGGCTGCGAAGCCATGGTACCGGCAATGGATTACATGGTGCGTTTGGGCGGCGACATGGGCGTGAAAGAATTTGTGATTGGCATGGCGCATCGCGGCCGACTCAACGTTCTTACCAACATCATGGGTAAGCCGCAAGAGCAGGTATTCGCAGAATTTGAAGGTCTTGAGTTTGAAGACTCCGACAACTTTGACGGCGACGTAAAATATCACTTCGGTTATTCCAACGATGTTACCACAGCAGGCGGCAATCAAGTGCATCTTACCCTTTGCCCCAACCCTTCACACTTGGAAGCAGTGAACCCGGTGGTTGAAGGACTTTCGCGCGCCAAGATTGATCACTACCTCGGTAGTGAAGATAAGATAGTACCCGTGCTGGTGCATGGCGACGCAGCAATAGCGGGCCAGGGCATCATGTACGAAATTGTACAAATGGCATTGCTCGATGGCTACCGCACCGGCGGAACCGTGCACATCGTTACAAACAATCAGGTAGGATTTACCACCAACTACCTCGACGCTCGCTCATCGACCTATTGCACCGATGTAGCCAAAACTACCCTGTGCCCGGTTTTCCACGTCAATGCAGATGATGTGGAAGCAGTAATTGAGACCATGAAGATTGCGTTGGAATACCGCATGAAGTTTCACATGGATGTATTCGTCGACTTGTTGGGATACCGCAAATACGGACACAACGAAGGCGATGAACCAAAGTTTACTCAGCCATCACTCTATAAACTAATTGCGTCTCACCCATCCTTGCGTGAGATTTATATGAACCAACTCATAGCGGATGGCACAATCGAGCCATCGTATGCCGATGGTTTGAAGACCAGCTTCGAAGCAATGCTTGACACCAAGCTCGAAATTGCAAAAAGCATGAAGATGGCGAATGTGAAGCACTTCATGGAAGAAACCTGGAAGGGCTACTCCAAGGCAACTGCAGCCGACCTTTCGCAACCGGTGAAAACCCAATTCGATGAGAAGCGCCTCAAGGCAATTGCAACCTCCATCAGCACATTGCCGTCGGGTGAAAAATACATTGCCAAAACCGCAAAGGTGTTTGCCGATCGCCTGAAGATGATTGAAGACAATAAGCTAGATTGGGCGATGGGCGAATTGCTTGCATACGGAACGTTGCTCGAAGAAGGCCACCCGGTGCGCGTCAGCGGACAGGATGTGGAGCGAGGAACATTCTCGCATCGCCACGCGGTTGTAAAAACCGATGAGGATCAGGAAAAAGAAATCATCACATTAAATGCGATAAGCCCGAAGCAAGCAAAGTTCACGGTGTACAATTCATTGTTGAGTGAATACGGTGTGCTTGGTTTTGATTATGGTTATGCCTTCGGAACACCGCATGGCCTCACCATTTGGGAAGCTCAGTTTGGTGACTTCAACAACGGAGCTCAAATCATGATTGACCAGTTCATTTCAGCAGCCGAAGACAAGTGGCGCACCATGAACGGCATCACCCTCTTCTTGCCACACGGCTACGAAGGCCAGGGAAGCGAACACAGCTCCGCGAGGCTTGAGCGATTCCTTCAATTGTGTGCTGAGCTCAATATGATCGTTTGCAACCCGACAACACCCGCCAACCATTTCCATTTGATTCGCCGCCAAGTTCGCGCTTCTTATCGCAAGCCGCTCGTGGTGATGACTCCGAAGAAATTGTTGCGCTATCCAAAAGCGGTATCAACGCTCCAAGAAATGGCGAAAGGTCAGTTCCATGAAATCATCAACGACGCATCCGTAAAAGCAAAAGATGTGAATACGGTTGTGTTGTGTTCCGGCAAGGTGTATTACGATATTCTAGAGCAAAAAGAAAAACGTCAAACCGGTGCAGAAATGGCGGTGGTTCGTTTGGAACAGCTTTATCCGCTTCCTGAAGAACAGCTGCGTGGTATCCTTGCAGAATACAGCAAGGCCAAGCGAATAGTATGGGCACAAGAAGAACCTGAAAATATGGGAGCTTGGACCTACATGTTGCGTTCGCTGCGTGATTTGAATCTGGAAGTAATTGCTCCGCCGGCATCTGCTTCTCCTGCTGCGGGCTCACCAAAAGTTCATGAAAAGCGCATGATAGCCATGATGGATCGTTTGTTCGAATCAGCTAAGGATTCCGTAGCTCTTGAAAAGTAGTACGCACGACATGGAAATACTCTTTCTAGTCACGAAGCTCTATCCTTCAGGATCCGGTGAAACGTATATAAGTCATGAAATCGATGTACTCGCTCAGCAATTCGATCGGGTTGTAGTAATTCCCATCGACTGTTTTGATAAAGAACCGAATTATCGTGATTTGAGTCACTTGCCCAACGTAGAGATTTTCTCCGTAAACAGCGAACTGACGAAGATTACAGGTTGGCAAAAAATCAAGTTTCAGCTGGGTTCCATTCAAATGGTTTTGAACGAAATTATCTTCGGAAACGACGGATGGAATCATGTCAAGAAATTCAAAGATTGCCTTAGTTATGCTTACCTATGTCGCATTCGCTCGTGCGCCATGGTATCATTTATACGCAAACGAGGTTGGGCTAATGAGCGGTTGTACTTCTATAATTACTGGATGACGCGCACGACGATTGCTTCCTCATTTGCAGTTGCGGAACTGAAACGACACAACAAGTTTGTTTTAAATGTAAGCAGAGCACACAGCAGCGACCTTTACCACAAATACTGGAACGACTACATTAAGCTTACTCCGCCTCCATTTATGCCCTTCGAGTATTTCAAGTTGAAGCACAGCGATTACGTGGTAAGCAT
>JBILIX010000055.1:0-9612 GCA_044368835.1 Flavobacteriales bacterium
CGTGTGCGCGCCGGGGGCAAGTATGTTTTGGAAACTGCTGCTGTTGTCGCTGCCGGCAACACCGTCTATGGTCCAGGTAAAGGCTTCCACATACGGTTGATTGGCCGTAAGTGTGATGGCTTCTCCTTCACACACCGAAGTAGTGCCTGTCATTGGCGTAAATGAGGTGCAATCGAAGATGGTGTGGTAGGTTTCGTTGGTTACAATTGCCGGATTGCTGTCGAAGTAGATGGAGGCTTCATTCAGCACCACTTCACTAGGATCTACACCGGGAAGCAAACGCACTTCGTACACCACGAAACCATGTGATTCCGGTTCGTTGTTGGTGGCATCGGGCAGGTAGATGTCGTTGAACGTAAAGTCGATGGTTCCGTTGTTGAGCAAGCACGTTACAAAGGGAGCTGAACCATAGAGTGGTGCGAAGGTACTGAGGTCGAACTTCGTGGGGTCGAGTGCACCTACGATGCGGACATCTTCTGCGGGCAAGTTTCCGGTGTTTTGGAAACGCACGCGGTATTGCAAACGGTCGCCGGCAAGCACGAAATGCGGCGTTTCATAACCCACCGGTGTAGCGGTCAAATCGTTCGGGTCGTAGGCGCACGCAATGAATGGACTGGTGGTCCAGGTGTTGTCGTAAATCACGTTGCCCTGCGCATCGTTGAGCACCAAATGAAATTGGAAGTTGTAGGTAGAACCAATGTTCACAGGACCTGGGCCGTCGATGTGGAATGAGAAAATGCCATTACTTCCTGCGGCAAACGCATTGATGTTCCATTGCGCAAAGCCTGCTGCCACTTGGTCGGGGGCTATGCTGCTATACGTATCTTGTTCAGGAGTAAACAGTGGGTCGCAAGTGAGTGTGAGTGTTCCTGAAAGGTCAACAGTGCCGAGGTTATTCAAAAACACACCGGCTTCGTAACCATCATCACAGTGAATGATGTCCCAGAAACCGTCGTAGGGTCCTGCTGCATAAAACGCCTCACCTGTCGCGGGAATGACACCAAAAGAAGCGTTGGTGATTGCTGGTATATCGATGGTTACAGCGGTTGGGCTTGAGCTCACCCAAGTGGTTGAGTTGTTGATCAACTCAATGCTGTAGGTATTTGGTGTCACGTTTAAGCTAGCAACACCGCTGTTGTTGGTAAACACGGTTGCGTTGAGGGCAGGAATGTACACCGACCAGTTCGACATGCCGGGTTCGTTGTTTTGTTGAACACCGTCGCCGTTGGTGTCGTGATACACGGTGATGTTGGTGGTGTATTCGCACCCTTCGTTGTAAACCGCTTGCGGCTGATAGTTCGATGCGTTACTATCGGTGCAACCAAAGCAGTCGGCTCCATAGGTGCATGACCCGTCTTCAAATGGCGCCTGTGCCTGATAGTTACATGCCTGTGGGTCGAGGCATCCTCCGCCGCATTCGAACGTGAGTCCGAAGGTGCCTTGTTGCGAAGCAAAGCCTCCCACGCGAATGAAATAGGTAACTCCCGCTTGTGCCGTAAACTCCACTTGCGATTGGAAGTTGGTTCCCGGAACATCGTCGTTGAATGCTACGCAACTTAGGTTTCCGCAAGAGCCGGTAAATACTTTCAGATACGTGTCGTAGTTCGTCAGCGAGTTGATGGTGCTGATGGTTACAGTAGTACTAAATGTTGCTTCGTATACGTACCAACGTTGACCGCTGGTTGAAACGTTGCCACAAACGTTCGAACCGCTAGTGGTATTGTCGTTTACAACCCCTACCGTAACGCCGGTATACCAGCCTTCGGCGCATGAAAGCGCAATGGGGTTTCCACAGGTGGTGCCTTCTCCAACATAGTAGCACGCGCCATTGTCCACGGTCGCATCCGCATCAAAATTGAGTGCAGTGGCATCCGTACACCCGAGGCATGAATAGTCGCAGTTCATCGGGCTTGTTGCTTGTGGATCGAAGTTGCACGCAGTGGCGTCCATGCAGCCTGCAACACACGGAAACACGCTCACAACCACCATGTCGGTGCCTGTGCAGCCGTTGGCGTCGGTTACTGTAAGCTCGTACATCGTGGTGGATGCCGGTGTGGCCGAAGCTTCAGACCATGTTGAAATTACAACACCGTTTGCGGTCCATTGATAGCTTGCATTGTTGGCGCTGGCATACGACCAAAGCCATACGGTTTCTCCAAAACAAACGGTGGTATCAGAGCTTATATAAACGAGCAGTGAATTGGCGCAAGAACCATCGTCGATGGTGGCTTGCGGGTCGTAATTGCAAGCGTTCACGTTGGTGCATCCGCACGCAGGATTGCAAGAGCAATAGTCGCATGAACCATCGTCAGCAAGAGCCGCCGAATTGTAATTGCATGCAGTGGAATCGGTGCATCCTAGCGCGCACAATCCATCTATCGATAACTCATAGTTTCCGCTTAGGGCTAGGTAGCCTCCAACGCGGATGAAATAGAATAAGCCCGGGCTTGCTACAAATGTCATTTGAGATTGCAGCGTGCTGCCAAAATCGTCGTTACTGCCAATACAGTTCATCATACCGCAGGCATTGATACTGTTTGAAGAAAACACGTGCAGTTTGGTGTCGAAATCGGTGAGCGCACTCATCGTCGACACTTGTATGGTTTGAATGGACGGAACGCTCAGCACATACCAGTATTGTCCTGCTGTTCCGATGGTGGATTGGCAACTGATCACACCCGAAACATCGTTGTCGTTGCTCACGTTGTTCGTATTGCCTGTGTATTGAACACCACATTCGACAATAATAGGGTCGCCGCATGTTTCACCTAGGCCGGCATAAAAGCACGAACCATCGTTGAAGGTTGCGTTCGGATTGAAGTTGGTAGCGGTGGCATCCGTGCATCCGAAGCAGTTGTAAGAGCATGCTACGTTATAAGTTGCATTCGCATCGAAGTTGCACGCCAGCGAATCTGCGCAACCACACACCTGGCACGAGCAATACTCACACGTGCCGTCGTTGTACATCGCAAATGAGTTGAAGTTGCAGGCTGTTACATCGGTGCAGCCGCCAATCATATTGGGAATGTTTTCCCATGCGTAAGTCAACCCTGAAAATGGCTGTGTGTCGTTGTCAAAAGCACATGTAAACGCATTGGTCGAACCCGCTTGTGAAGGGAACCAGAAGCCGTTGTCATTCACAGAACGACAAGCTATCTCGTCGGGCCAGAAACCGAAGCCAACACGTAAACCAACTTGAGCATAAGTCGTTAACGTGGCAATGTTGTTCATGCCGCCGTATACAAACGTAATCAAGGAATCAGACGGCAGCAGGTGTGCTTGAAAGGAAAACGACTCACCAGGCACGTTGTACCTTCTCACATTCTCCCATTGAATGTGAATGCCCGCACTATCCACACTGTAGCTGATCCTCGAAGAGGCATCGACACTCTGTAAATCGGTGCCGAAAGGGCTAATAATGGACACGTTGGTGTTCGTTGTAAGCGGTGAATAATTGACTACACCTGTAGTTGTGCCGAGGGAAATGAAACCGTTGGAATAGATGAATAGGGTGCTACTGGTTTGTCCGCCCATGGAAAACGCAGGTATTTCGATAGGGGGCGACACCACATCGTCAAACGATTCGCTGAATACCATTACATCGTTGCTAAGCGAGCCATAGAAACCTTGCGTTTCGGAGCTGAACGCATAGTCGAGGACTGATTGGGCTGAAGAGGTTGCCGCGAAAAGCAATGCGGCGCAGAGGGTAAGTAGATGTGGTTTCATGGTATCGGGTCGCTAAATTACAAGGCAGCGGGCTTGCACCAACGAATGACGCGACGAGAGGGTCCTTGGTTGCATGAGACGCCCTCTCGCTGTACCTTCGCGCAGCTATGCAGAATTCAGACGACAAACTCAAGAAAATTATTTCGCACTGTAAGGAATACGGATACGTGTTTCCATCGAGCGAAATCTATGACGGCCTCAGCGCCACCTACGACTACGGTCAGTATGGTTCGGAACTGAAAAATAACATCAAGGAATATTGGTGGAAGGCCATGACCCGTCTGCACGAGAACATCGTGGGCATCGATGCGGCCATCTTCATGCACCCAACTACCTGGAAGGCCAGCGGACACGTGGATGCATTCAATGACCCGCTCATCGACAACAAAGATTCGAAGAAGCGCTACCGTGCCGATGTATTGTTGGAAGACTACATCAAGAAGCTTGAAGCCAAAAACGACAAGGAGGCTGAGAAGGCCAAGAACAAGTTTGGCGATGCATTCAACGAAGAACAATTCCGCGCAACCAACCCCAATGTGTTGCGCAATCAAGAGAAAATAAACAACGTGGAGAGCCGTATGAAAGCTGCTCTCGAGTCTTCGGATTTAGTCGGATTGAAGCAGCTCATCGAAGATCTGGAGATAGCAGATCCTGAGACAGGCTCGCGCAACTGGACGGAAGTGCGTCAGTTCAACCTGATGTTTTCCACTGAGATTGGTTCTGTAGCCGGCGATGCTGCCACCATCTACCTGCGCCCCGAAACAGCACAAGGTATCTTCGTGAACTTCCTCAACGTGCAGAAGAGCGGACGCATGAAAATTCCGTTTGGTATCGCACAAATCGGAAAGGCGTTCCGCAATGAGATTATCGCTCGTCAGTTCATCTTCCGCATGCGCGAGTTTGAGCAAATGGAGATGCAGTTCTTCATCAAGCCCGGCACCGACGGTGAGTGGTATAACTACTGGAAAGATGCGCGCATCAACTGGCACAAGGCATTGGGCATGGGCACAGAAAACTACAAGTTTCACGATCACCTGAAGTTGGCGCACTACGCTAACGCAGCGTGCGACATCGAGTTCAACTTCCCGATGGGCTTCAAAGAGCTGGAAGGAATTCACTCACGTACCGATTTCGATTTGAGCAATCACGAGAAATTCTCGGGTAAAAAACTGCGCTACCACGAAACGGAAAGCGGTGAGAGCTATGTGCCTTATGTCATCGAAACATCGATTGGTTTGGACCGCATGTTCCTCGCAACACTTTCATCTGCCTACACCGAAGAGACGTTGGAAGATGGCTCAGAGCGCGTGGTGTTGCGCATACCTCCGGCATTGGCGCCTGTGAAAGTAGCAGTGTTGCCGTTGCTCAACAAAGACGGATTGCCCGAAAAAGGGCGTGAAATCGTCGACCAACTGAAGCTCTACTTCAACCTGCAATACGACGCGAAAGACGCCATTGGTCGTCGTTATCGCCGCCAGGATGCCATCGGCACACCGTACTGCATCACCATCGACCACGACACGTTGAACGATAACTGCGTCACCATCCGTGAGCGCGACAGCATGCAGCAAGAGCGCGTAAGCATCGACCGCGTGCGCGAGATTGTGGAAGCGAAGGTGAGTATGAACACGCTGCTCGCTAAGTTGGCATAAGAGACAAGGTTTCGATTACGGATTACGAATGACGGATTACGCGCAAGGGAGCGCTTGCCGTTGCGTTTCGGTGTTCGCTGTTAAGCCCACGGGTTCAATCGTAAAAAAAGAATCACGCGCAACGGTATAGAGATGAAGCCTAGGCGCGCCGATTATCAATGTTACAGCGTGCCTTATAAACAATGAGTGTTCGCACCTCATCCCACCCCAAATTTCCCTATGTATTTTTCGGTTCGAACCGAAAAAAACTTATATATTTTTCGGTTTGGAGTAAGAGCTTTTCTATCTTTGTTCTATGATTAACAGGGATTTAGCTGAAATTGTGGTTGATTTGCGGAAAAAGGGCAAGGCCATCGTCCTTACCGGGCCGCGGCAGGTGGGCAAAACCACCCTGTTGAAGACTCTTTTCGGTAATCAAAAGAATGTACTCTGGCTCGACGGCGACGATGCCACGATTCGGGAGCGATTGAAAAATGCAGGCACGGCGTATTTGAAAACGCTGGTAGCCGGTAATCAAATCGTCGTCATCGACGAGGCACAGCGCATTGATGACGTTGGGCTCATCGGCAAACAGCTAGTAGATCAGATGCCCGATGTTGAATTATTCATCACGGGTTCTTCGGCATTAGAACTTTCGGGTAAGACGAGGGAACCGATGACCGGTAGAAAATGGTCTTTACAGTTGTATCCGTTCAGCTTTCGTGAAATGGTGCGGCACCATGGATTGATTGATGAAACTTCTCAGTTAAAGCAACGGTTAGTGTATGGCTATTATCCAGAAATCGTGGTGCAAAGTGGCCGTGAAGAACGTCGTTTGAAGGAGCTCAGCGAAAGCTATCTCTACAAAGACATTTACGCCATTGAAAAAATACAGAAGCCTGAGAAGTTTGAACGCCTGTTGAAACTACTTGCTTTTCAAATCGGACAACAAGTGTCGAATCACGAACTGGCCATCAACACCGGGCTCGATGTTTCCACGGTAGAACGCTACATCGATTTGCTTGAAAAGGCATTCGTTGTTTTTCGTATTCCTAGCTTTCAACGCAACAAGCGCAACGAGTTGAAGAAATCACGCAAGATTTATTTCGTAGACAATGGTATCCGCAATGCCATCATCGAACAGTGGAGTCCTGTGGATATGCGCGCGGACGCAGGCATGCTCTGGGAGAACTGGATGATGAGCGAGCGTCGCAAACTCATTAACAACGAGCAGGCAATGGTGAGCTCGTATTTCTGGCGTACCACCGCGCAACAGGAGGTTGATTTAGTCGAAGAATCTTCAACTGGATTAAAGGCATTCGAATTCAAGTGGAATGAGAGAGCGAGAGGAAATGTCAGCACTGCGTTTACAAGCGCATATCCTGAAGCAACAACGAACTTGATTACACCGAAAAACTTCGAAACGTTTTTGATGGAAATCTGATCGTCATTTGTCCCACGATTGAAATCGTGGGCTAGTCAACGCACCTCTTCTCCTAACGAGAAACGCGCCTTCCCGGTACTTTGTAATTCGTACTTTTCTGCTAACGAGCAACGCACAGCTGTGCGTCGCTACAAAGATTGTCGCGAGCAGCAGGATTTAATTGCCCACCTCGGACATAAATTTAATCCGCATCAACCGCAAAGGCTCTTCCTCATAGTCGCCATCGAAATACTCTTCTGCGGCGCGGATCTCGTCGGTTTCGGATTGCATGAAATACTCCATGATTTCGTCTTGCTGGTCCTCGTCCAACTCTTCATCAATGAAGTATTGAATGTTGAGCTTGGTGCCCGATGAAACGATGGTCTCGAGCTCTTGGGTCAACTCGCCCATAGTCTTGCCTAGACCCTTTGCAATGTCAGGAAGTGGTATGCGCTTATCGATGTTCTGTATGATCTGAACTTTTTGTACGCTCTTAATGCCGGTCGACTTTACTACGAAATCAATTGGACGCTCAATCTCATTTTCATTCACATAGTTTTGAATGAGCTCGATGAAAGGCTTGCCAAACTTCTGTGCTTTGCCTTTTCCAACGCCGCCAATCTGCGCTATCTCGTCGAGCGTGATGGGGTATTGCGTGCACATTTCTTCCATGGCAGGGTCCTGCACTACCACGTAAGGCGGAATGCCTTTCTCCTTGGCTATACGCTGGCGAAGGTCTTTCAGCATTTTGAAGAGCGTCTCGTCGACGGCACCTCCACCTTGCTTTGGAATCATCAAATCGTCGTCGTCGGTTTCACCAATTTCAACTTCTTTCACCACCATAAACGGCTGAGGCTTCTTCATGAAGGCCTTGCCCTCTGCGGTAATCTTCAGTGTGCCGTAGGTTTCTATTTCTTTCATCACAAAGCCACGCACATACATCTGGCGCACAATGGCGTTCCAGTATTTCTCGTCGTGTTCTTTGCCTTCTGCGAAGTGCTTGCTGAGGTTTCCTTTGTAGGTGGTCACTTCCGAGTTCTTCACACCGGCGATGACTTTACAGATGAAGCCTGCTTTGTGCAGCTCTTTGAATTCGCTGATGCAATCCAAAATCATCGCCACCTGCTCGCTGCCGTCGAACTGTTCTTTCGGTGAGCGTGAGTTGTCGTCCATGCCTGCGCCTTCGCCATTTACGGGATCCCACTCTTCACCAAAGTAATGCAGCAAGTATTGACGACGGCTCATGGAGGTTTCGGCGTATGCGATTACTTCCTGAAGTAGCAACATACCTACTTCCTGCTCAGCTACAGGTTTTCCCTGTAAAAACTTCTCGAGCTTCTCGATGTCTTTAGGTGAGTAGAAAGCTACACACACACCCTCACCACCGTCGCGACCTGCGCGTCCGGTTTCTTGGTAGTAGCTCTCCAAACTCTTTGGAATGTCGTGGTGAATGACAAAGCGCACATCGGGTTTGTCGATACCCATACCGAAGGCAATGGTGGCGCATATCACATCCACATCTTGCATCAGGAATTTATCCTGCACCTTGCTGCGCTGGCCACCGTCCATACCGGCGTGGTAGGGCAGGGCTTTGATGCCGTTCACTTGCAGCAGTTCTGCAATCTCTTCGGTCTTCTTGCGGCTGAGGCAGTAGATGATACCACTCTTGCCACTGTTGGCTTTGATATAATGAATGATCTGTTTGCCTACATTGGCTTTCGCACGTATTTCGTAATACAGGTTGGCACGGTTGAAGGATGCTTTGAATAGCTTCGCATTCAACATACCGAGGTTCTTCTGTATGTCTTGCTGCACCTTCGGCGTTGCAGTGGCCGTGAGCGCCATTATAGGGCAATCTGCAATCTGCTCGATGATGGGGCGCAAACGGCGATACTCCGGACGGAAGTCGTGCCCCCACTCCGAAATACAGTGTGCTTCGTCGATGGCCACGAACGAGATTTTTACGCCGCGGAAAAACTCGACGTTTTCATCTTTGTTGAGCGATTCAGGCGCGACGTAGAGCAGTTTGCACTTTCCTTCCAGGATGTCGCTTTTAACCTGATTGATTTCTGTTTTATTGAGCGATGAGTTGATGAAGTGGGCCACCCCATCGCTGTCTGAAAAACCACGAATGGCATCCACCTGGTTTTTCATGAGGGCGATAAGCGGCGAAACCACGATGGCCGTTCCCTCAAGCATGATGGCCGGCAGCTGATAGCAGAGCGATTTGCCGCCACCCGTGGGCATGATGACGAAGGTGTCGTTGCCTTCCAATACCGAATTCACGACATCTTCCTGTAGGCCTTTGAAATTATTGAAACCGAAAAACTGCTTCAGCGCTTCTCTCGGTGATAAGTCGGTAAGTGTTTGCATACTCAATTAGGTTACCCGTAAAAACATTCGTTCACATGTTGAGCACAGCAGTTTAGAGTAACACTGCACTAACAACCCAGTCAAAAAAAGGAAAGCGAATGTAGCATTGAAATCGCGAACAAAAAAATTCTTTTTTAGGCCTCGTTTTCGATAGAAAAGGCTTGATTTTATTGGTATTTTGGTCTAAATAGATGTCTTTTCAAAACAACCGAAAACGCTTTTTGTTCGTCGGGTTGGCTTGGGTGAACCAAAACCGAAATGGTTCTTTTTCTGTAGTAGGAAGCGCTCGTTCGATGCATCTTTGCGCCCATCACTCCATGGCAAAAAAGCAATACTCTATTTTGAATTCCGCCAAGCTGACCCTTCAACTGGAGGGCAATGCTTTGCTTCATCAAGCCGAATCGATCGACTCGCGTTTTGAAGAGGTCGTGCGCATGCTGCTTCGAAGCAAAGGACGCC
>JBILIX010000348.1:0-2859 GCA_044368835.1 Flavobacteriales bacterium
ACAAAAGCGATAGCCATATCGATAAGATTACCACGAAGTGCAAATTGTTTGAATTCCTTGAGCATGTAGATTATTTTTTGTCAAATATAGAAAAAGGGCCCCCTTGCAGGGACCCTTTTAAAAAACATGCACGTAAGATTACTTTTTGTCGTCTTTCACTTCTTCAAAATCAACATCAGTGACTTCCGAGTCACTGCCTTGTGTGTTGCCAGCAGGTTGACCTTGATCGCCGGACTGATTGTACATTTCAGTTGCGGCAGCTCCGAAAACGTTATTCAGAGCGTCAATAGCTGATTTGCAACGATTCACATCCTTATCGGCGTGTGCTTGCTTCAACTCATTCAGCGCAGTTTCGATTGGCTCCTTCTTATCAGCAGGAATCTTATCGCCAAACTCCTTCATTTGTTTTTCCGTTTGGAAAATCAGCGTATCGGCCTGGTTGATAGTGTCTACTTGCTCACGAGCCGCACGGTCACTTTCTGCATTCATTTCAGCCTCGCGCTTCATTTTTTCAATCTCCTCTTTGCTCAATCCTGAAGAAGCCTGAATTCGAATATTCTGCTCTTTTCCGGTAGCCTTGTCCTTTGCGCTCACGTGAATGATACCGTTGGCATCGATATCGAACGTTACTTCAATTTGAGGAACTCCGCGTGGTGCTGATGGAAGTCCATCGAGGTGGAAGCGACCAATCGTGCGGTTGTCCTTCGCCATTGCACGTTCTCCCTGCAATACGTGGATTTCTACGCTCGGTTGGTTGTCGCTGGCGGTAGAAAACACTTCGCTCTTCTTAGTTGGAATAGTTGTATTTGACTCAATCAACTTGGTCAGTACACCACCCATTGTTTCAATACCCAAAGCAAGTGGTGTCACATCGAGCAACAATACGTCTTTCACTTCTCCGGTGAGGACACCGCCTTGGATTGCGGCACCGATTGCTACCACTTCATCCGGGTTAACACCCTTTGAAGGCTCCTTGCCAAAATACTTCTTTACAGCATCCTGGATGGCAGGAATACGAGTAGAACCTCCAACCAAAATAACTTCATCAATATCCTTCACCGAAATACCGGCCTTTTTCAAAGCGCTTTCACAAGGCGCAATAGTGCGTTGGATGAGACTGTCTGCCAATTGTTCAAACTTGGCACGAGACATTGTCTTCACCAAGTGTTTCGGGATGCCATCAACAGGCATGATATAAGGCAAGTTAATCTCAGTCGAAGTGCTGGCAGAAAGTTCAATCTTCGCCTTTTCTGCACCTTCCTTCAATCGCTGAAGAGCCATTGGGTCCTTCATCAAATCGAATTGATTACCATTTTCGTTCTTAAACTCTTGTACCAACCAGTCGATAATTACCTGGTCAAAATCGTCGCCACCCAAATGGGTATCACCGTCGGTTGAAAGAACTTCGAAAACGCCATCTCCAAGCTCAAGAATCGATACGTCGTGTGTACCTCCACCGCAGTCGAATACTACAATTTTAATATCCTGAGATTTTTTATCGAGACCGTATGCCAACGCTGCCGCTGTCGGCTCGTTGATAATACGCTTAACCGTTAGTCCCGCAATTTCGCCCGCCTCTTTAGTAGCCTGGCGCTGTGCATCATTAAAATATGCAGGAACCGTAATAACAGCTTCTGTCACCTCGTGTCCCAAATAGTCCTCAGCGGTTTTCTTCATTTTCTGAAGAACCATCGCTGATATTTCTTGAGGCGTATAGTTTCTGTCATCAATTTTTACACGGGGAGTATTGCCATCACCCTTTACTACTTGGTAGGGAACACGACCGGCTTCACGAGCGCACTCATCGAAGCTACTACCCATAAAACGCTTAATCGAGTAGACGGTTTTGGTCGGGTTGGTTATGGCCTGACGCTTAGCAGGGTCACCCACCTTGCGCTCACCGCCCTCTACAAATCCTACTACCGAGGGGGTTGTACGTTTACCCTCGCTGTTCGCGATTACCACTGGCTCGTTTCCTTCCATCACGGCAACGCAGCTGTTTGTGGTTCCTAAATCTATTCCTATTACTTTACTCATGATATTGATTTTCTGTTTGACTTTAATTTTTGACATTCTCCGCTTTTCAACCTTCTTGCCATCCGAATTTTCGGACGGCTTTGCTGAAAATGTGTCAGTATTCCTTCCGCTCTACCACTCTTTCTGACAAGGCACCTGTCCAGAACTTACTTTTTGTCGCATATTGTGGCCATACACCCCATGCCAGGCAGCTTCACCGATCAAGTCGGCCATACCCTCCACCTAGCAGCGCCCCCAAAGCGTATAGTCACCGTTGTGCCCTCACAAACCGAGTTGTTGTTCGATCTCAAACTTCAGAACGAAATAGTCGGAATAACTAAATTCTGTGTTCACCCGCGCAAGGCAAAGTCTGAAAAGACCCTTGTCGGGGGCACAAAAAACCTGAGGCTCGAGAAGATTGCATCGCTTAATCCTGACTTCATACTGGCCAATAAGGAGGAAAACGATCGTGAACAGATTGAATGGCTCCAGGCAAGGTTCCCCACCTACATCAGCGACGTTCGCACGCTCGAACAGGTATTCGGCATGATACAAGACGTGGGGCGTATCACAGAAACCGTCGATTTCGCCCAAGAAATTATTCAGACGATTTCAAATCTTTTCAATAGAATCGGGCCATCCAAGCAAAGACCTACTGTTGTCTATCTAATTTGGAAAAACCCCTGGATGACAGTAAACAAGGACACTTTTATTCATGACATGCTCCAAAGGTCAGGATTCAACAACGCGTTTGCAGAACGAACAGAATCCCGTTATCCTATTCTGAGCGAGGAAGAACTGAGAAGTGCCAATCCTGATTTCATCTTTCTATCAAGCGAACCA
>JBILIX010000349.1:0-2856 GCA_044368835.1 Flavobacteriales bacterium
TAGCCAAGAAAGCCAACCTGGCTTGGGTGAAGCATTGGCGATACCCCAATCGCCATCGCCGCTCACCTGACAGCCAATACGACCAATGCCATAACCGAGTATCATTCCGGGCGCCGCGGCATCCGACAAATGCCATCCGTTAACGCCTTTGCTTCGGGCATAAAGCAACACGCCAATGGATCCGAAAATGAGTCCACCATAAACCGTCAATCCACTGATGAAACTATTGAAGGACGGATGCCGGAAGAACTCTACCAACTCACGCGGGTTCTCCAATAGATGAAACAGCTTGGCTCCAAGTATGCCAAATACAGCCGCGGCAAAGGTGAAATTGCCGGTCATGTGATGGGGGTAAACGTCTATTTCTTCGCGCAAGGGCTCCGGCAACTGTTCCTTTTTAAACTCCCAATATCGCCAGCCCCCCATGGCTGCCATCATACCTAAACCCAACAACCAACTTCCATCCCATGAAAAAAGAAACTGTTGTGGATTGGAGCCCGTGGCAAAAAGCTCGCTGCCGTTGATGGCGAGGTAAATAAACTTCCATCCCATGATGAAGCCCATCAATCCGCTGGTTGCCACTTCTACCCAATCCGGTTTTCCTCCTTTAATAACCGTGCGCTTCGTGGGTACGAAAAGTCCTTCCTTAGCCTTTCTCTTCAGTTCATTACCCCAAATGTAGCTGGCTACAACAAAAGCAATCGCTACAAAGAACCCAAAGCTGTTCAGCAAGCGAGTCCATCCCCAATCGATTCCAAAAAGATCGAGCAACGCATGGTAAATGGTAGGGTACATAATTAAGATTGGTTTGAATCCCCAAATGAAAGGCACATCAGGCCTTCTATTCAATCTCCGTCAAGTGAAATTTCAACATTAACACCAAAATCGGAAAATCTGCTTATATTGGCTGAGCGTGAGGAACTAAGCTTAGCCTTCGACGGGCTCGCATTCGTTTCTTGTCTGCAGAGAAGTCCGTGTTCTGTTGTTTCACCTTAAAACCTTAACCATGCAGAATTCTCGCGAGTCAACCCGCAACATCGTTCAGGAACTCATGAACGAGGTCATTGAACAAGGCTTTCATGAATTGGTAAGCCGTCCCCAAGAATCCACCCGTTTGAATATTCTCATACAATCGGCAAGCAACAAATTGGGTGAGCTACTCCACCGCATTGACCACCCTGAATTCAAGGATGGAAGCAAGGAGCAGCAAGCACATTGGCAGACGATTACCACCATGGCACAAAGCGAGAGCTTGGCCATGCTTTCTGAAGTTCAACGCATCCGCCTGGAACACAATCCGCGATTGAAACGGATATAGTATTACTTACTGCTTCACAAATGTCTTGGTGAAACGCTGTCCATTTGTGTTGCACTCCAAGGTGTAGGTGCCAGCCGCCAATGATTCAACATCGATACGTGCCTTGTTAGCTGTGATGTTTACGGTCATGACTTTTTTCCCGGCTGCATCCAGTATGAAGCACTCCTCCGGAACCACGCTGCTTTCAAGTGTCAGCACGTGTATTGCCGGGTTGGGATAAACCACCAGATTGGGCTCTTCAATATCCACAATCGCATTGGGCGCAGCAGGCTGATACACCCGCACGTAGTCGACCAGCATGCTGGAAGGAAATGGTGTAGTAGCATCAGGATATCCCGGCCAGTTGCCGCCCACAGCCATGTTGAGGAGCAAAAACATGGGATGGCGAAACTCCTCTTCCGAATTATTGGAAGCCTGTATGGTGAACTGATAGAATTGAACCCCATCCACAAACCAACGAATGAGGTTTTCTTCCCAGATGATGCCGTACACGTGATACTGTGTGGGATCGGTGTTATAGCCGTTGCCTACGTATGTATGGCCGTTGTTCTCCCAATGCACCGCTCCGTGCGTCCTGTATTCATTGCTCACGTGCTCCATGATATCTATCTCGCCGCACTCCGGCCATGATACCTCTTCGATATTTGCACCCAAGGCCCAGAAAGCCGGCCAAAAGCCTTGACCGAGCGGCAGCTTCATGCGGGCCTCTACTTTGCCGTATTGAAAATCGAAGAGTCCCTTGGTAATGATTCGCGCGCTGGTATACTCCGTTGCACCCGTGCCTTCATGACGCGCTGTAATTTTCAACATGCCATTCGACACTTCAATGTTTTCCGGTGCGTTGGTGTAATACTGCCATTCGTTGTTGCCCCAGCCGCCGTTGCCAAACTCGTACGACCAGTTAGCCGTATTGAGCGAACTGCCCGAAAACTCGTCAGACCAGAGGAGTTCCCAAGTGGTTTGACTTTTCGATTGAAGTGCCATCAACATACAGGAAGTTGACAGCAAGAAAGAAGTGCGAAAAAAGGATGATTTCATAGTGGTATAAAAAAAGAATGGCCCGCAACGTTGCGAGCCATTCAGTATGTTTTGATTAGTGTTGAACTACAATCTTGCGTGAGTATTGACGCGCGCCATCCGATACAATCACTTGATACAAACCGGCCGGCAACTGATCGGTTGCCACCGTTATTTGTTTCATTCCATTGTTCGAGCCGTCGACTGCTACTCGACCTAGCTGATCAACGAGTTTGTAATTTACAGCAGAAGCCTGATTGAGTTGAATGCTGAATTGAGTGTTGGCCGGATTTGGTGAAACCACGAAATCAAGCGCATTCATTTCCTCCACGTTCACGATGCAAGGTGCGCAGCTTTCCCAGCATACCATGCCTACGTTCACGTCTTCAGAAACTACCAACTCACGAGCGATACCAAATTCAAAGGCCACTGTGCACGTACCTTCAGAAAGATTCTCCAACTGCGTTCCGCCGTTGATGGTAAACTGGTAGTAATGCACGCCCGGCAACACATCGAATGTC
>JBILIX010000350.1:0-2844 GCA_044368835.1 Flavobacteriales bacterium
GCTATTGCTGCTGCATTGCGTTCGGTGAACTCCGGATTTAAACCCGGTGTCAATGGCTTCAATGAGGAAATACGTGAGTTTGGACGTTGTTTCGGAACAGCGGATTTTCGCGAAGGAACCACCGCTTTTCTCGAAAAACGCAAACCTGTTTTTGAAGGAAAGTAATGCAGACTCCTATCCAAGTCATCAACCGCTCCAAGCACGCTTTACCTGCTTATGAAACAGAGCAGTCGGCGGGAATGGACCTGCGTGCGAATATCGATGAGCCTATTACCCTTGGCCCGTTGGAGAGAGCGATGGTGCCAACCGGCTTATACATTGCTTTGCAGGCCGGGTTCGAGGCGCAAGTGCGTCCACGCAGTGGGCTGGCGGCGAAACAAGGCATCACGGTGCTTAACTCTCCTGGAACGGTAGACGCCGATTATCGCGGCGAAATCAAAGTTATTCTTGTCAATCTATCCAATGTAAACGTATCTATTCAGGACGGCGACCGCATTGCTCAGCTGGTTATTGCCCGCCACGAACATGCTGCGTGGCTTGAAGTGGAAGTGCTCGATGAAACACAGCGCGGTGCCGGAGGTTTTGGCAGCACCGGCAAGTCGTGATGCATTCGCGCCTGACTATAGTTGGCCCAACTAAATTTTACTTATATCGAATGAACCTAAATTGTTGAGGTAGGTTTATACTTTACTTTGTCTAGTATAAATTCGCGCAACATTTTTCAATCCAAACCACGCTATGGCAAAAGGTCTTTTTGGAAGTTCGTTGATGAAGAAGTTCTGGATGTCTATTACCGGTCTTTTTCTGATTTCATTCTTGGTAGTTCACTGCGTTTTGAACGCATTCATTTTCGCCAACGACGGCGGAATGATGTTCAATCAGGGTGCGCATTTCATGGGTACTAATCTGCTCATTCGCACCATGGAAATCGTGTTGTTTGTGGGCTTGATTGCGCACGTCGTGGACGGGCTTATGCTCTTCTTTCAGAATCGCTCGGCTCGCCCGGTGAAATATGCCTATGAGAAGGCTTCTGCCAGCAGCAAATGGTATTCACGCAGCATGGCGTTGCTGGGAACACTTATCCTGTTGTTCTTGATTTTGCACCTCTACCATTTTTGGCTGAAGACCCGCATCACCGGGTTGTCGGTTCAACCTACCCATGTGTTTTTTGAAGGACATAAGTTGGAAGACTTGTATGGTGAGATGAAGTTTGTATTCAGCCATTTGTGGGTGGTAATCGTGTATGTGCTCGGTTGCTTCTCGCTTTTCTGGCACTTGCTGCACGGCTTCCGCAGCGCATTCCAATCGCTCGGCCTGAACTACACGAAATACAAAAGCGCAATTGCCTTTTGCGGCGATGCATTCAGCGTTGTAATCCCTACCGTTTTTGCGGCCATGCCGGTGAGCATGTACATGGGATGGGTTCATTAATGAAAGAAGATTAAAGCACCTTAAAAAGAATGGAGCTCAACTCGAAAATACCCGATGGATCACTCGATCAGAAGTGGACCAAATACAAGGGAAACGTACGCCTGGTTAACCCGGCCAACAAAAGAAGCATCGATGTGATTGTTGTAGGTACCGGTCTTGCCGGGGCTTCTGCAGCGGCATCGCTTGCTGAAATGGGCTACAGCGTGAAGGCGCTGTGTTTCCAAGATTCGCCACGCCGCGCCCACAGCATTGCTGCGCAAGGCGGTATCAACGCGGCTAAAAACTACATGAACGACGGCGACTCTACGTTCCGTTTGTTCTATGACACGATTAAAGGTGGTGACTACCGTTCGCGCGAAGCCAACGTGCATCGCTTGGCGGAGGTAAGCACCAACATCATTGACCAATGCGTTGCTCAAGGTGTTCCTTTTGCACGCGATTACGGTGGATTGCTCGATAACCGCTCGTTTGGTGGTACGCAGGTTTCGCGCACGTTCTACGCGAAAGGACAAACCGGACAACAACTTTTGTTAGGAGCGTACTCTGCATTATCACGTCAGATTGGAAAGGGCACGGTAGAGATGCTCAATCGCCACGAGATGCTGGATGTGGTTGTTGTAGATGGAAAGGCGCGAGGCATCATTGCACGCAACCTCGTTACAGGGGAGTTGGAGCGCCACTCTGCGCATGCCGTAGTGCTTTGCACGGGCGGCTATGGCAACGTGTTCTTCCTATCAACCAACGCAATGGGCAGCAACGTTACCGCTGCATGGCGCGCACACAAGCGCGGTGCTGCTTTTGGCAACCCGTGCTTCACGCAGATTCACCCGACGTGCATCCCTGTGAGTGGTGAACATCAATCGAAGTTGACACTCATGTCGGAGTCGTTGCGTAACGATGGCCGTATTTGGGTGCCCAAGCATAAAGAAGATGTAGAGGCTATTCGCGCCAAGCGATTGAAGCCACAGGATCTCGCAGAAGATCGTCGCGACTATTACTTGGAAAGAAGATACCCTGCTTTCGGTAACCTCGTGCCGCGTGATATCGCTTCGCGAGCTGCTAAGGAGCGTTGCGACGAAGGTTTTGGTGTGAATGCTACCGGAGAGGCTGTTTATCTCGATTTCTCTTCAGCTATCATTCGCTACGGGAAGGCACAAGCCAACGTGAAGGGAATTCACAATGCGACCGAGCAACAAATAATTGAACTCGGAACGAAAGTGGTGGAGCAGAAATATGGAAACCTGTTTCAGATGTACGAGCAAATCGTTGCTGAGAACCCATACACGACGCCCATGATGATATACCCTGCCGTGCACTACACGATGGGCGGCTTGTGGGTCGATTATGAGTTGATGACTTCCATACCCGGCTTGTACGCCTGTGGTGAAGCGAATTTCAGTGATCACGGAGCTA
>JBILIX010000383.1:0-2840 GCA_044368835.1 Flavobacteriales bacterium
TCGCAGCCAATGTTGCTTACATGCTCGATGTTGCGGCTTGGGCAGAAGGCATGTATCAGGTCGTTCTGGTAAACGGCACTGAATCGGGTGCTGTGCGTTTGATAAAGATTAATTAAGAGTTTTGGTTATAGATGATCATGCGAGCCCGGCAAATGCCGGGCTTCGTTTTTAGCAGGCATTGGGTTACCTTTGCACACACGTTATGTTTTCCAACCTCAACCTCAACAACGCATTGCGCAACGCGCTCGATGACCTTGGTTTTACCGAGCCAACCACCATTCAGAGTAAAGCATTTGCGCCTATCATGGCGGGTAACGATGTGTTGGGCATAGCGCAAACGGGCACCGGTAAAACCTTGGCCTACCTCATGCCCATCATCCGCCAGTGGCAGTTCTCCAACAAGAAGTCGGTGGCATTGTTGGTGGTAGTGCCAACCAAGGAATTGGTGGTGCAATTGGAGGAGGAGTTCAAAGCCATCGCGAAGTACACCTCGCTGCGCGCTGTAGGGGTTTATGGCGGACCGAATATCAAAACGCAAGCAGCATCTATTGCGGAAGGCACCGATGTGGTTATCGGCACTCCGGGACGCATGAACGACCTGGTGCTAAACGGAACCATTCCTCCACGAGCGGTGAAGAAACTGGTTATTGACGAGGTTGATCAATTGTTGAATCTGGGTTTCCGAAACGACTTGTTGCACCTCATCGACCTATTGCCTGAAAAGCGCCAAACGTTGATGTTTTCCGCAACCATGACTGTTGATGTAGAAGGGCTCATTGCACGCTATATGCAGCACGTGGTGCGTGTTGAGGCAGCGTTGGCAGGAACCACAGCCGACACCATCGATCAGCAGTTGTATGAAGCCCCGAACTTCTATTCGAAATTGAATTTGTTGCGCCATCTGTTGCAGACCGATGAAAGCATGCGACGCGTGCTCGTGTTTGCCGGCGGAAAGCGCATGGCCGATAAGCTCGAGTTTATGCTCGAGGACGATTTTCAGGGTGAGCTTGCCGTGATACACTCCAACAAGAATACGAACAAGCGTCTGCGCACCGTAGAAGATTTTGCTGAAGGCCGCAGCCGCATCCTCGTTGCCAGCGATTTGTTGGCGCGTGGTATCGATGTGGAAGGCGTAACCCACGTCGTGAATTTCATGATGCCCGAAATGCCGGAAGACTATGTGCACCGCATCGGACGCACAGGCCGAGCCATGCGCGCAGGGGTTGCCATATCGATGTGCGCACCTTACGAAGAAGAATCGTTGGAGCAAATTGAAACGCTGCTCGGTGCGCGTATTCCACGCAAAACATGGCCATCAACAGTCGCCCTGTCCGACGACATCTTACCCGAAGAAACCGAGCGCGCACCTTCGCCCAATAAAGTCAAAGCACCCAAGCTCGATGGGGGAGGAGCCTTCCACGAAAAGCTCAACAAGAACAAAAAGATCCCCATCAAAGTCTCCCGCGCCGACAAGATGAAGGCGAAGTATGGCAAGCGTTATGAGGGCGGGCATAGTAATAGCACGCGGTAGCTAATAGGTGATAGGTTATAGGTTATAGGTAGGGTGTTACTACCTATCACCTATCACCTATCACCTATCACCTATCACCTATCACCTATTCCCTATCAACTAACACCCGCTCCGCGTTTCCCCCAATCGCCACAGCCATCTCCAGCGTAGGCAAATCGTTCGGGTCACCGTTGAAGGGGTTTTCAATTTCCTCGGCAATGAGCTCGATGCTGGTGAGGACGTATAAAACAAACACTGTAACCGGCGCGATGAAGTATACCATTTGAGTGCTGTAAATCCACGGGAAGAGCATCACGTAAAAGAAGATGAACTTCTTGAGGAACACAGAATAGGAGAAGGGGATAGGTGTGTTCTTAATACGTTCGCATGCGCCACACACGTCGATGAGTTTGTTGAGTTCCGTCTTGAAATGATAGACTGATTGTCCGTTGAGCTTACCCGCTTTTGAAAGTTGCGCAACAAATTCCATCAAGCATCGAAAGACCTCAAGCGGCTGATGCTTTGTGTTTGTGATGCGTTGATAATATTCGTGATTCTTGAAAGATAACCAGTGCTTGTCGTAGAAGCCGTCATCGATTTTTTCGTTTTTCAAATGTGCTTGCAGGGCATATGGAAAGGTCGCAAGCAGCAAGCTCAGCATCTGTCGAGATTCACTGTCTTCTTTCGGTAATATAGCATTCATATGACTAGCGAATGCGCGTGTATTGTTGGTGAGGTCTCCCCACAACTTGCGGCCTTCCCACCAGCGATCATAGGCGCTGTTGGTTCGAAACACAAGTAGCAACGACAATGTAAAACCCAGAATGGAATAGATGGTTGAGATCGCCTTTGTTAGCTCACGTGTTTCATCGCTATACCACGTGTGAAACTCGAAGTACCCAATTGCACCGGAATAAATAGTTACACCCACCATCAACGGCAACAATTGCCGAAACGTCTCGGCCTTGTGCAGTCTGAAAATAAACGTGAACCAGTCTTTGGGGTTGTAGGTAATCATGAGGGAGCAAACATACAAACGACCGGTGATTAATGGCGAATTGCGAGGGGCGAGTGGCGAATGCAGCAGAAGTGAGTCCTCCGCTACATTCGCCACTCGCCATTCGCCATTCGCCACTACCTCACCCCCACCACCTCCGGATATGGTATCAGCGCCTCGCAAATCCCTGCCACATGGTCTTTCATGATGATGGCAAGGCCGAGAATAAGGGCGGCAGATATGAGCGCCGTTGGAATGTTTCTTTTATGTGGAATGACTTTGACATCGAAAGTGAGGGTGATTATCTAAAGTAATCATAGGTAATCTGGTTGT
>JBILIX010000056.1:0-9486 GCA_044368835.1 Flavobacteriales bacterium
CCAGCCCTCAATAGAGGTGGGTGAAATCAAGGACGTCAAAGACTTCATTCCCTCCTTTTCAGCAGGCGATCGAACACGCACATTCCTCAAGGTGCAAGACGGCTGCAATTACTTCTGTGCCTTTTGCACCATACCGCTTGCACGCGGCAGAAGCAGAAGCGCCACTCTTGACCAAACGCTTGAGCAAGCGAAAAAGGCTGTTGCAGCAGGCGCCCGTGAAATTGTCTTAACCGGAGTAAACATAGGCGACTACGGAACGCAGCATGGGTCAAGTTTGCTCTCACTCATCGAAGAACTCGACCGTCTAGATGGCGTTGAGCGATTCCGCATCTCATCGATCGAGCCCAATCTGCTTTCCAACGAAATCATCGATTTTGTTGCTGCATCCAACAAGTTCATGCCGCACTTCCACATTCCGCTGCAAAGCGGCTCCGATGAAATTCTGCGGGCCATGCGACGTCGATACCGCACCGACCTCTACCGCGAGCGCGTTGAACGCATTCTATCCACCATGCCCAATGCCTGCATCGGTGTGGACGTAATTACCGGTTTCCCCGGCGAATCAGATGAACGTTTCGAAGAAACCAGAAACTTTTTGCTCTCGCTGCCTGTAGCCTACCTACACGTGTTTACCTACAGCGAACGCGACAACACCACCGCGCTGCGCATTGCCGATGTTGTTCCGATGGAAAAAAGACATCGACGCACGCTTGAGCTACGAATGCTCTCCGATAAAAAGAAAAGAGCCTTTTACGAGCCATTTGCGGGAAGTGTGCATTCCATTCTTTGGGAAGCATCGGAAGACGAAGGACTCATGCATGGCTTTACAGAGAACTACCTCAAAGTAGCACAGCCCTGGAATACCGATGCTGTGAACGGCATCACATCTGTTAAACTGGGAAAGCTCAACGGAGACATGATCTACTCCGCCGAATAAGACATTAGATGTTGAACGTGGCTTGTATCCATTTGTTGGTCACGTTTTCTTCCAAGGTATAGATAACAACCTTATCGCGAGAAAAACCTAGGCCCAAGTCGAAGGAGTATTTGCCAATCCAAAACTCAACTCCGGTTTCGATATAGGCTCCAAAACCAACCCCGGTGTTGGGTGTGGTAGCAAGGGATTGCTGTCCCGCAACAAAACCCTGGGTAATTAAATCAAACTGACGGTTGGCAACCAGCGCGTAATTCTCCATCCATTTGGTGCCGAGCATGCTTCCACCTACTTGCACAAAAAAGTTCGACAGGTCGCCCATCATCCAACCTTGGCGGTAACCGAGATTCAAATTGAAGCGCTGCTCCTCGCCTGCCACCGAAAGCAGTTGAGTACCCGAATTGAACTGGTTGTTTTGCGAGGAAGGCGTAACCTGCATCGTAAACTGACCTACCGCTTTCAACTTCATGGCATTCATGTTCATGATAATGGCAGCATATCGATTGAAATTCCACTTCAGATTTAAGCCCACATACATGGCAGGGTTGTATCGCATATTGCTCGAAGCGTAATCCGAGTTGAAGCCGTAATTCTGCGTATTGTAGAAATCCTTTATGACATTCACGGTGTTCGGATCATTTTGAAATGCTCCATCCATACCGATTCTCTCGGGTATCGAATACCAGCGAATCATCGCGGCATCATTGATATAGCCCGCGAATGGACCACCCCCGTTATAAACTGCCGCTGTCTTCCCATTGGCGAAATAACTGCCTAAGTTGAGTCCTATGCTCAACCCGTGAATGCTGTCCTCTTCAGCCTCTTCGTCTTCGTCGTATTGAACTAGGTGGCCGGTGTTGAGCACTTGCATTCGACCGAAAGACTGAGCATGCAAGTGGATAGCAGCAAACGTGATCATTACTGCAACAGGTAGGATTCGTAGTTGATTCTTCATAGACGTGGCTGATCAATTAGCGCTAAGCAAAGCTATCCATTGTTCCGATTTTTTGCTCACCTGAGCGCTCAATCGGGTTGTGTCGTTTATAATCGACATGTAGGTGGGCACACTCATGGCATTTTTCCCTGCCTCGCAATGCGTTTTTATCTTGGCAAGCGCCTGTTGAACCTGGTCGTTCCATTCGGCAATCTCCGTTGCATTCAGCGTTGCCGCAGGCGGCACAGGTGCAATTTCCTGAGCGGCAACAGGTACTTCCAGCTTTTTCTTAGCCACCAGTTGCATCTCCTGAATTTCACGGCGGGCCTCCTCCAGTTTGTTGACAAGCGTTTCTCTTTCACTCGTATCGTTGGCCTTGGCGGCTAAATACGTGCGCTGCTTTTTCCACTTGTTTCTGCTCACAAAGAACAACACAACTAGCACCAGCACAATAAGGATTGCGCCCATGGCAATGAGATGCCATTGCATGGCAGTATCGCCCATGTTTTTTAACGCGCGTTCATCACGCTGCACCATTTCTTTGAATGCAGACATCAAACTGTCATATCGGGCCATCAAACGAACATCTGAATCCTTCCACTCGCTGAAATGCTGCGCATGCAGTCTGTTTTGAATGGTATAGGCCATTTCAAAGTCGCCCTGTGCCACTGCAAATTCGAGCATGACCGATCGGAGCTCCAGCAGGTAGGCCTCCGAATTCGCATAAGCAAGATCAAACGTGTCGAACTGCTTTTTAAGCAAACCATAGTTGGCAGGAGATGACGCTGCAACGAAACGGTTCAGTGCATCATCCAACTGAACGAGTGCTCGCTCAGCAGGCTCCAATGCGAGCGTGTCGCTGAACAGACTATCATAACGAAGCAGCCATTTCTTTTTATTGAAAAGTACAGAGTCATTTAGACTCAACAGCTCTTCGACCGCTGTGGCATGCGGCAGTGCAATACCATTTGCCAATACACGCAAATCGACCACAATCGTTTCGTTTGCTTCCTGAGCTGAAATGTTCAACCAACAAAATAAGACTGTCCAAACAAGACCAACTTTCCTCATCGTTTTTTCTTTAATAGATTAATGACAAACTCAAGCTGAGAATCTGTCATTCGATTCAAATCCTCCGGTGTGCAATCCACCCAATGATCGGGCATTATGGCATTTCGCTCATACCGAAACGTGTCGTCGTAGTTGTAGCGAATGGTGGCTATCGACACACGGAGTCCGGTTTTGGGGAGTACATACAAGGCAGGGTTACCCCAAGTACCCGTTACAGGCCCAAGACATTGCTGACCAACAATAGCTCCCCGATTGCGTTGTTTGAATGCATTGGTAAAATCGACTGAAGCCGATGCAGTCAATCCATTGATGAGCACAAAGCAACGCCCCTTGTATACTTGCGTATTCAACTGTTTGGTAGGCATCTTAAAAAAGACGGTATCCATTGCGCCCAGCGGCAACTCAGCGAAATGACGAAAACTCTGCACGTCCTCGTTGCGCGCAAAAAACAAAAACGTAATTAAATCGCCCAATGCAGAATACATGAACCGCGAGCGCGATGAAGCCAGCTCGCTGTTGCGGCCTATTACATTGCTAGGGGTATTATAACCGGCCGTATCGATGAACGAGTAGAGATACTCCACCATCGCACTGCTTCCACCTCCATTGTTTCTCAAGTCGATCACGAGGTTTCCGTAATTCCCTTCCATCACTTGCTGAAAACTCTCCGCAATTCGTTTTTTAAATTTCTTAGAACCCGCGGGTGCGAAGGTGGATACTTTCAAAACGGCCAGGTTGTGCGCATCGTCGATATCGAGTTCAACAGGATATGGATGCTCCGCAACTTCACGGCTGTATCGTTCGCGATAAAACTCCTTGCGACCGTATCCTTTTAACTCTACCTCGAGTGTATCGCCCGAAATAAAATCAACCACGCGTACCCGGTTGACAGCAGTAAAAGGTTTCGACAAGCCTGCACAAATCATGAGTATAGAAGTGGCAACCGACTTCTTAGCCTCATCTGCATCGCCTTCAATGCAGGCATAATCCATGGCTCTTTTGAATAAAAATTCACGATCAACACCGTTGACAGAAATGAGTTCGCTGCCGGGCGTGATTCGATTTTCCCAGTCCTTCTTTATGAGTAAATGAACGCGTGAATCGGGAATTCGCTCTACCACCAGCGGCAAGAAATATCCGTTGCCGGCCAACTGAAGGTCTTGCAATTGCCCGTAATCGATTGCTGTATGTGAGTCGCGCAATGTATTGAGCAGATTTGCAACTATCAAGCTATACTCAGCGAGTGTCGTGCGTTCATCAACAGCATAGGCGCTTGCCTCATACACCTTATTGAAATACTTCTCATCGCAAAACTCAAATGGATTGGGGTGACTCTTGAGCAATTCCTGCTTGAGGCTTTCCAAATCGGCTATGAGATCACTTCTGTAAAAAAGTGAATCCAAGCGCTGCTGCGCTACTCCCGTTGCCGCCAACAGAACCCATACTATGACGCCAATTACCTTGCGCATCTATTCTTGATTTCGCTTCTTAACCATGGTAAGAATTGTGGCTAGCGCTACGGTTTCTCCGGTTTCATCATACACGTCAACCAGAAACTTAACGATGCCCTTCGCAATATCCTCGGGCGTGCGCTTTTCCTGATCCGCCTTTTCTTTCACAGTGAACCGAACTCCCAAGGTCATTCCGGGATACACCGGCTTGGTGAAGCGTGCTTCATCCAATCCATAGTTCAATAACACCGGTCCTTTTTTAGGGTCAACGAACAACCCTGCAGCCTTCGACAATACGAAGTAGCCGTGAGCCACTCTGCGCTCGAAGATGGTTCCTTCGAGTGATGTAGCATCCATGTGAGCATAGAAATTGTCGCCACTCACGTTGGCAAAATTCACTATATCCGCTTCCGTTACGGTATGCTTGTGCGTAAAGACCGTGTGACCAATTTGCAAGTCTTCAAAATACTGTCTGAACAAATGCGGTTCGGCTTCGGGCTGGTGAGCACCGTATTGATAGACGTGTGTGATGGCCGTTAACGTTGTGGGCGACCCTTGAATAGCGGTGCGCTGCAAATAGTGCATCACGCCGCGCTTGCCACCCATCTCTTCACCACCGCCCGCTCGGCCTGGTCCGCCATGCACCAGCAAAGGCATAGGCGAGCCGTGACCGGTACTCTCCGGAGCACTCTCGCGATTCAACACCAAAATACGTCCGTGATGCGATGCGCTGTCCAATACAAAATCGCGCGCTATGCGGTTGTCGTGCGTGGTTATGCTGCACACCAATGAACCCTTACCCATTTTCGTCAATGCCACGGCATCTTCGAGTGTATCGTATGGCATGAGTGTAGTAATCGGGCCGAATGCTTCTACTTCATGCGTAGCTGTTTTGTGGAATGGATCGTTATTGACGAGCAACATGGGCGATAGAAATGCGCCTTGATCATAGCTGGCATCTATAACATCGACTTTGGATGGATCGCCGTATACCAATTCAGAATCTTGGCGTAGCAACGCCAACTTTTCAAGCACATCGGCACGCTGCGATTGCGCAGCAAGCGATCCCATGCGCACTGCCTCGTTGCGAGGATTTCCTACAACTGTTTTGGCAAATGCCTTTCCCAAAGCAATTTGCACGTCTTCCAAATAGGCTTCGGGCACAATTACTCTTCGAATGGCTGTGCACTTCTGGCCGCATTTCACGGTTACTTCTTTGCGAACCTCTTTGATAAATAATTCGAACTCTTCTGTTCCCGGAGCCGCATCCTTTCCCAATACCGCAGCATTGAGGGAATCGGCCTCCATATTGAAATGCACCGACTCCTCAATGATACGCGGATGCGCCTTCAATTTGCGTCCGGTAGAAGCACTTCCGGTGAAGGTCACAACGTCTTGAGACATCACGTGGTCCAACAGGCCTTCTGCATTTCCGCAGATAAGCTGCAGGGCTCCTTCCGGAAGAATTCCCGAAGCAATGATGTCGCGAACTACTATTTCCGTCAGATAAGAAGTAATCGTTGCGGGCTTCACAACGGCCGGCATTCCCGCCAACAAATTCACCGCTATCTTCTCGAGCATTCCCCAAATCGGGAAATTAAATGCGTTGATGTGAATAGCAACACCCTCACGTGGCACCATGATGTGATGCCCCAAGAAAGTGCCTTGCTTCGACAACTTTGCCGTATCGCCATCTACATAATAGCGCTCATTCGGAAACTGCCTGCGCAAGGAAGCGTAAGCGAACAAGTTTCCTATCCCACCATCGATGTCAATCCAACTGTCAATTTTGGTTGCACCGGTAGCATAACTCAATTCGTAGTAAGCAGCCTTGCGCTCGTTGAGAAACATGGCCAATGCCTTGAGCATACGACCACGCTCGTGAAACGTCATTTTGCGCAACACTGAGCCACCGGTAGTTCTTCCGTATTGGAGGACATCGCCAAAATGAAGTCCTTGCGCGGTTGCCACACCAACAACTTCACCTGTAATTGCATTCATCAACTGCTTTTCATTGCCTGAGCCAAATGCCCAATTGCCCATCACATAGTTTTCAATACGCTTCATTTTGCTTCCTTGAGTTTGCCTGCGAATTTGCAGCACAAATGCACTCGGAAACGACTTTTAAGATGGTTGTTTACCAACAATTACCATAAAAAATCAAGAGCTTTTCTTTCGGTCTCCCTTCTTGCTGATGGTTCGGTTAAAGCCCGACTCTCTGTTTTTTCTGCTATCCATATCGTCGCGTATTTCGGGCCTTGTCTTGTGCGATTGGCGTTGCTGTTTGCTTTGCTGAGTGTTGTTACCCTTGCTCGTTTTCATGTTATATGTTTTGAATAAAATTCTATCGATATTCCAATAAAACCCTTGAGGCAACTCATCCTTTGCAATGACACTGAGCAAGCATCCTGATGAAAGCCGTTTCGTTTATATTTGTTTGATAAACCTTTTCATTTTATGAAAACAGCGTGCTTGCTTTCCTTTTTGCTGATATCGCTCCATTCTTTTGCTCAGGGCGACAAAGAATTCATCTACGAGCAGTTCAATAAAATTTCCGGATCGTGGGAAGGCTTCATGGAGTATACCGACGAAAGTGACAACACAACCAAGTACAGCCTTCCTGCCAAATGCCAATCGGAATTCAACGGAACCAAGTGGGAATACGCCGTTCAATACGACCACGGACGCGGGGATATTACCGGCGGAAAAGGCGAATGCACCGTAAACGATGACGGCACCAAGATGAATTATGACGGCGTAATCTGGGACATTACATCCATCGATGAGCGTGGTGACACTACCGACATTGTCATAGAAACGAAAGGCAAGGAAAAACGTCGCCCTACCGATTTGCGCCGCACCATCACCGTCACTGCCGTTTCCTTTTACATTACCGAAGAGGTAAGAACCGCAGAGTTTGGTCCGAACTACATCGTGCGCAACCGACACATCTTTCGCAGACCGGCGCGCTCGAAAGACTGATTTACCATTTCTTCTTCGTTTTTGTTGCTTGCCTTTGCGACATTTGCAGCCGCTAATTCATGCGCATGATTCAACTTAGCAAGCAACGATTCTCACTCTATTTCAACGCTCATCCGTTGCGCGTAATCCTGTTACTTGCATTATCCGTTCGTTTGCTCGCAGCCTTCTTCGCACCGGGCTATATGATGCACGACGATCATTTCCTAACCATTGAGCCGGCAGGCAGTTGGGCCGATGGAAAAAACTTCAACAACTGGCTTCCGGGCATTGGCAACAACAACGCACATCCTGAACCCATCAGCTTTTTTTACCTGGGCTTTCTGTACGTATTCTTCTTGCTGTTCCAGTCGCTGGGCATCGATCAGCCCGAAATACAAATGCTGTTGCTGCGCATCATTCACGCTGTATATTCATTGCTGACTGTGTATTTCGCTTATCGAATTACTGAGCTGCTGAGCAATCGAAAAAATGCGATTACCGCCGGTTTGCTGTTGTGCTTCATCGCCATTCTCCCCAATTTTTCCGTTCGCAACCTGGTCGAGTTGGTGTGCATGCCTCCCCTGCTGGCAGGTATGTGGCTACTGCTGAAACACGTGCCTCTTCAATCCGTTGCAATTGGTAAAATCAAGTTCGAAGCCCCTGTGGTTTCCGCGGGCCAACAGGTGAATTGGAACTATGTGATTGCCTCAGCGTTTCTGATGGGACTTGCGGTTGGCTTCCGATTTCAAACGGGACTCTTCGTGGCGCTGACAGGCGCAGTGCTTGGTCTCCAAAGAAACTTCCGCGCGTTCGTTCTGTTCGGTTTCGTTTCATTTGTAGCATTTTTCATTACGCAGATAGACGATGTGCTGCTTTGGGGAGGCGAGCCTTTTCAACACTTGCGCGGTTACTTCGAATACAACAAGAAAAACGCACTGAACTACCCCGGTTCTCCATGGGCCTATCTAAGCTTCATCGGTATTTTCATTTTACCTCCCGTTAGCATTTTTCTCACCGCAGGTTTTTTCGCTTCATGGCGAAAAATCAGCATCGTTGTCATTCCCACGTTAGGCTTTCTGCTTTTTCACATCCTTTACCCCAACAAGCAGGAGCGATTCATACTACCGGCCTTGCCCTTCTTTGTAATCGCAGGGGTTATCGGATGGAGTAAGCTATCGGAAAAATGGAGAGAAGCGCGATGGCATAGGGTAAGTTGGCAGCTCTTTTGGGCGCTTAACACGGTTGCTATGCTAACCCTTTGCTTCACCTACTCCAAGAAAAGTCGTGTTGAAGCGATGAACTATTTGTATGATGCCGGCGATTGCAACAACTTCATACTAGAGTTCACCCATTCCGATCAGGGTGCCATGATGCCGCAGTTCTACAGCAACATCTGGACGAACTACTACTACTTCAAAAAAGGTGATCCGGTGGAAGGCACATTGAGTTTTGCATCGAACGTCGCCATGGAAACAGAGCATGATATAATGCCACGTCCGCTGCCCAATTACATTTTGTTCTACGACGATAAGCAACTTGACGAGCGGGTTGCCAGCATGAAAAAGTACTACCCTACGCTCACCTACCGGACCACTATCGAATCGGGATGGTTCGATGAATTGCTGCATTCGTTAAACCCCAAAAACAGCCTGGAAAAAATTCATATTTACTCTACCGGCGAAGTGGTAAAACCTATAATCCCGCAGCCTTAGACGGCATGCCCGGTCTCAACATCCCTTCGCTTGTAGCCCCAGCGGGCTGCTGAAAACGAATCGAGAATGGACCCTGTATTTTCGGTGTGAGGCAGAGCCTTCAGGTGAAACTGGATGGTATCACAGTCGCGCTCCTCGCACGACAAAAAAGCATATCCCTTGAGCATGCCGCGCTCTATAAGCACATATGCCTGCTCTCCCGATTGTCGGCCTGCACATTCAACGATATAGGAAGGATCGCGTGTGAGCATCGTCTGCAGCGATTGATCCAAAACTGAATTGTGCACATGAGCCTCCACCATTTCCAAGGAAGCGTCGAACATGGTCAATCCCAGCAAACGCTGATCAATTGAGAACTCGGATGCGAGCGCATACAACCAGCGGTTGGCTTCTGCAAGCGATGCAAACGAACGAACCGAACCG
>JBILIX010000352.1:0-2810 GCA_044368835.1 Flavobacteriales bacterium
TGGTTTTTTTGTGTTGCCGCCCGAGAAGAATAGGGAAGAGGCCGAAGCAATTGGGGCATTGCTTATCGCTTTGCACGAGTCTAATGCACTGCATTCCAAACATGATTTTCATTTTTGTGGCCCCGATGGCTTCACGGGGTATTGGAATATTCAACAACCCGAGCAATGGCAGCAGTATGTGGGTAGCTCTTCGTTTGGTCAATTGAGTGAACGCATCCTCGCCGAGCAACAAGATAACTATTGGGAAAACGAAGAACGGGTGTTTCTGAAGGCCAATGCCGGCCTAGTGCCGACTGAACTGCAGTCGTTTATAGCACAGAACAATCGCGGTTCATTCGCATGCTGGATTCACCCGTCCGACGATACCGCTTCCGATCGTTATGCAGCCGTAGGCAATTGGTTGCGAGTGCAGCTGGGTGTGCGATGCATTGGCTATGAGCTCAAGGAGCAAGGCATCTCATACACGGGCGCCTTTCTGCTTTCGAGACTCATGCATGTGCTCAATGACAAACAGACCGCGCTTTCCAAAAACAAGAAAATCGAAGAACATGTGAAGTCGCTGCGCAAAGGCTGTAATGATAAGGTGGTGGTGCTGGTCAATAACATCCATTTGGCACTGTTTAGTCCGCAGCATGTAACACATCTGATCAATTACTTGCGCGACAATTCAATTATGGTCGTTGCCTTGGGGCATCACTACGAGCATTTCAACACCTTCTTCAATCAATCGGTATCAATCGCTCATGACTCCGCGTTGCCCGACGAAGTGATGCAGGCGAGCGCATTACACAGCTACTTGCGATTCAAAGGTCCTTCTGCCGAAAAGAAGGAGGAGCGCAACGATGTGGAAGAGCTCCAAAAGATTCTGCGCCACGTGGTCGATACCTTGAACAAGGGCAATCGTGTATTTGCCCGCCGTTTTGCCGATGAGCACGGGTATGATGGCGAATATGTGCACGAAGTGTTCGCACTCCTGCATCCATGGGTGCGCACCTCGCGCGAATCGTTTGAGGCCGATACGGTGCACCCCGACTACAGTTATCCTGAAACAATGACCGAAGTAACACCCATTTACTTGGCGCTCGGCCGCCGTGATTTGAAACTGGAATATCAACACAAAGTACTTTCTCTATGAATCCCTTTAAGCAATATTATACTCGATTCCAAAGCATCTACAGCGATCTAAGCGTTGAACTTACAGGTGACGCTTTTATTAAAATGTTGGAGGAACAGCCCGGTAAGGTGAACAACCTCATTATGGCCGGAATGGGCATGAGCACTCTGTTTTTACGCATGGGTGCTGTTATTCAGATGAGCGAAAAGCTCCACGATGGCGACTCCGGCAACGATGCATTGTTTATGAAGCAGGTGACGGATAATCTGCGCGAAACCTTACCCAGCGACACCAACTGGAAAAACCTATGGTATGCTTCCATGCAGGCCGAGAGCAAATGGGAAAAAGCCATTCCTAGGGACAGCAATAAAAACAGCATGCTCGATCGCTTTGTGACATTTCGCAACAAGTATGTTCACCAGTCCATAAGACTTATTCCCGAGCACATCAAAGAAGTAGAGAAGGTAATTAAGGTGCTCGATGAAATGGCTAGTCTTTTCGCGTTGTTCGAAGGTGGTGAAGTATTGCTTGTGGATGATTGTTACCTCTGGAAGCAGGGAAGCGAACCATTGATGCTACACCCCTTCGTTCAAAAGGGTGCGCAGGATGGATTGCCCTACTTGTTTCAAGGCCTCTATGAGAACAAGTCGAAAGCCAAGTTCATCAATACGGTCTATGGTGACGAAACAAATCCAGATATCAATCTGCCCCTCGATGAAAAATTCGCACCGATGCAGCAGGCCTTGCGCGGCGGAGCAGGTCAGGTGTTCGACCATAGCGAGCGCATGCAATACTACCTCGGTTGTTTTGTGGGTCGCGAGCGCGAGGTAGAAGCGGTATTGCAGTGGGCTACAGGCCCAAGTGCCAATCGGGTATTACCTATTTATGCCGAAGCGGGTATGGGCAAGGGAGCACTTTCTGCCGGTATTGTGGATAGGCTCCTGACGGAAGGAGTGCCGGTCATGTATCATTTCTGTGGATCGGGAATGGCCAACAGTCTCCACGCCATTTTATATCACTTCATATTGCAGGGTAAGACCATGCCCGGCATGAATGGGGCAGGGGTCTGGCAAATAACTGATGAGCTCATACAAAAGCGAATGGAACGCTTGCCCTCGCGGTATTTCGATGCCATTAAACTGTTTCAAACGCTGCTCACCGATTGCTACAAGGCGCCGGGAAAGTTCGGAGGTAAGCCATTGGTAATTCTCATCGACGGGCTCGACGAAGCAGCGGTAACCAATACACAGCTTAAGATTTCCGACTGGTTTTACACCTACAACGAGAAGGACGAACTGGAAGAAGATTGGAAGTCGCCCGAGCATGTGCGTTGGATTTTCACCTACCGCTCACTTCCCGACAAGGGCAAAGGCGGTTTCCAATTGGGAGGGCGTTTCGCGTTGGAACAAATCGACACCCTTCAACCTCTCGCTGGTTTATCGGAAGAGGCTGTGCGAGCAGCCTTGAAACCCTTTGAAGTTTCAGAGGAGTTTGTAGAGGCGGTGTTGGAAAAAGGGGGTGTGCACAATTAGTAAAGAATATCATTAATTTAAATAACAAAACGATGTATTACACAATCCGATTCAATCTGCAGAAGGGAGAAGGTCATTTCCCGACGAAATCAGAATTAAAAGATCTAAAAAGTCTAGACGCTTTCTCCGATTTTCTAAAAAAGTCGATGCGTTTTTCATTCAAT
>JBILIX010000351.1:0-2810 GCA_044368835.1 Flavobacteriales bacterium
AAGACATTGACCGGCTCAACACCATAACAGACCGCTTTTCGAAAATCGGATCGAAGCCTGAACTGCATGAAGTAAACATGCCGGAAGCCATTAAGGAGATGGTAGACTATCTGGATAGTCGTGTGTCGAAGAAAGTCGTCATTAGTGTTACATCCGAAAACCCCGACATCACGGCATACATCAATAAGACGCTCTTCAGTTGGGTAATCGAGAACATTGTGAAGAACGCAATCGATGCGATGGACGGCGTAGGCAAACTAAACCTCAACGTTAGCCAAGAAAACAACCGTGTGTTTGTAGACATCACCGATACCGGCAAGGGCATTCCGAAAAACCAGTGGCAAACAGTCTTCGAACCAGGCTTTACAACAAAGAAGCGGGGCTGGGGACTGGGGCTTTCCCTCGTGAAGCGCATCATCAAGCAATACCACGAAGGACGAATATCTGTGAAATGGAGTGAGCCCGGAAAGGGGACGACGTTTAGAATTGAGGTGAGGGGATAGGGATTAGGGAATAGGTGATAGGTGATAGGTTTGCGAAACGCAGGGTAGCGACGCACAGCCGTGCGTCGCAGCATGATGAAATGCTAAGTGCGAGGTGCGAGGTGCTAAGTGCGAGGTGCTAATTACGGAGTGGCCTTTCCGTTGGGTTGCTGCAGGCATGCTTTACGGGAATTCAAACTGCGAAATCACACGACAACCATCCTGTACTTCGTAATTAGTAATTAGTACTTAACTGCCTTCAGTTTTACACACAACACACATGAAACCTTCAACCATTCGCCTTGCAAACAAAGCCGACTTTCCAGCCATCCGTGCGGTGGTGCATGAAGTATGGCCGATAGCCTACCGCGAGATGATTACACCGGAGCAGATTTCATACATGCTCGAATGGATGTACGTGGACGAATCGCTGAACAAGCAAGTGGAGGAAGAAGGGTGCGTTTTTCTCGTTTATGAAGAAGACAACATCGTTCAAGGGTTTGCTTCGTTTTCCGAAATAGAAAGCGCGCTTTTCAAATTGCACAAGCTATACGTGTATACCTCGCAGCACGGAAAAGGAATCGGCAAGGCCTTACTCGATGACGTAAAAAAACGAACCTCTGCTCTTGGGGGAAAGGCAATTGAATTGCAAGTGAACAAAAAGAACATCGCGCAACACTTCTACCTCAAACAAGGCTTCACCATCGACCGCGAACTCGTGCTCGATATCGGCAATGGATTCGTGATGGATGACTATGTTATGTTGTACACTCTTTGAGTTTTTTAAAGTCCGTCCTTTTTAAGTACTAACGACTAAGTACAAAGTACCGAGACGACATTCCATTCATTGAATTCTCATTGTGCGAGAATACCTATTCTAATACTCGCACATTCTGCACCAGCAAAAAGCACTGACTCAACGGTACTTAGTACCTCGTCCTTCGTACCTACTAACCGTGCATCGTCATCCCCTTCCCATACTTCCCCATCAACGTGGCTTCGTATTCGAGAAACTCTTTCCAGCGGGTGTCGACATCGATGTTGCCTGCGTATTTGCGGGCGAACCCAATGAAGGTTGCGTAATGTTCGGCCTCGCTCTCCATAAGTGAGCGATAAAACTCGCGCAAGTCGAGGTCGCTGATTTCTTCGCTGAGCAAACGAAAGCGTTCGCAACTGCGTGCTTCAATCATGGCAGCAAACAACATGCGGTCTACAAACTGTGCCTCGCGGCTGCCACCACCCTTCATGATGAAGTCCATCAAATCGTGCACATACGGATCTTTGCGTTCACGGCCGAGTTGCAATCCGCGTTTCTTCAACTCGTCGTGCACCATGCCGAAGTGCGTCATCTCTTCGTTGCAAATGCGAACCATTTCATCTACCACATCGCTGTATTCCGGATATTTCACGATGCAGCTAATTGCGTTGCTCGCAGCCTTCTGCTCGCAATAGGCATGATCGGTCAGAATTTCTTCAATGTCTTTCTCCACGATGTTCACCCAACGTGGGTCGGTGGGCAAGCGCAAGCCCAGCATCACTTTATTCGGATTGGAAGCCATGGGGCAAAAATACACCTCGGCTTCGCTCGGTGACCGCGGTGCTGGTGACTGAGGACTGAAGACTGGGTACTGGGTACTGATTACTCGGTACAGAATACCGGTAGAAAGGACTTTCAAGAAAGGTATGTCATTCGGTATCCAGTACCCAGTCCTCAGTACCCAGTCCCCAGTAACCAATGCTTATAAGAATGCTATTCCACTAGCTAATGATAGAATCGCAAACTCTGAGCGGGTTTGAAGATTAGTCGCGGTCGAGTATTCCATTCTGTTGGAATAAATACAAATACATGCGGAAACCCCTCTCCTCTTTCGTAGCAATTTTCGATAGGCACGAGGAAATGAAACTTGCCATTTGGTTAATTATTATTTACCTTTGAAATGCTTTTCAAATGAAATGCTCTGAGTTGCTCCGTAAACTGAAACGCTCAGGTTGGATAGAAGTATCGAGACGTGGTTCACATGTAAAATTGCTGCACAAAGACCGGGATAGCATGATCATTTTCCCTGATCATGGGAGCGCTGAACTTGGAAAGGGATTACAACTGAAAATCATGAAGCAAGCAGGACTAAAAGAATAACAGCTTATGCAAACCAAGAAAACCATGCAAAAGAAAAGCCCCATACCGTCGCGAATTACTTGGCGGCTAGAAGAAACGAAAACCGGCTTTTCGGCCTATTCTGAAAAATTTCCCATTTACTCGACCGCGCGTGATTTAGAGTCGCTCATGCCTCAATTGAACGAGGCGGCGGCGCTTTACTTCGAAGTCCC
>JBILIX010000353.1:0-2808 GCA_044368835.1 Flavobacteriales bacterium
AGGAACGGGCCAGACTATTATCGGGGGATCAGCTGAAATAGCAGTTCTTCCAAAGCAGGAGACAACTCGCTCTGCCACTGTATCCGATGAGGTAAATATTTTCAAGCGAGGCAAAAAGAAAAAAGGCTACTCACGTTCAATTTCTTATCAGAGAGACTAAAAAAGAAACATACCATGAAAAAATATATACTAGGAATTTTATTGGGTTGTGCGAGTGTGTCTGCATCAGCCCAGTACACCAAGGTGAATGAAGTTAAGTCTGGAAGTAATTATGATTTGACTTTCATTAACGTAGAACCAATTGAGGACTTGCGCAAGCACAAATCGGGTACTAAGGCGATAGCAATTATGGGCTTGCTGCCGATTGATTTGCCGAAAATTCTTGATGCCGGCGACAGCACAGATAATGATTTGGATAACCGTTTGCCGGAGTACATTTTCCCAAATTGGCGTTTTTATCGCTCGGAGAAGGATGTAACTACCATTGGTATAGTATACGCTCAAACATCCAGCAATTATAAGGGGGATGTTGTAGCAGATACAACGACAGGTGCACCTGAGTCATACACTTTCAAGTCGAAAAAGCGTAAAATCGCACTGCGAATTGCAAACGATAAGCATTTTAATACCATCCGATTCCGTCGATTTGATTTGGATCCTTATTGGGGTGTTTCTGGCTCATTAGGTTTTGCGCCACAGGTACTTGAGGAGAATGCGACGTACGTTGGTGGCGACTACGTCAATTCAAAGCTTACAAAGCGATATGTTACACTTGGTTTGGACGCCTATTTTGGATGCAATGTACTGTTTGAACGCTTCTCTTTAGGCCTGGAGATGATTGCATTTGGCGGTGACTTCCAGAAGGGAGCCGGTGTGAGTAAGGTTCAGGAAAGTCAAAGCTTCGGAGGTACCGTTGTTGATCGCGAGTATTATACAAGTGATGATTGGTATCCGGGCACACAGTTCAGTGATCTGAAAATGTCAGATAACCAAGTATCCATGTACAGAGGAATCCGAGGCATATTCTGCTTCTACCTTGATTAACGAATACAATGAAAGGTCGCTTTAGTGGTTTAGTATTTATCCTAGTCCTGTTTTTTGCTTGCAAGAAAAAGGAGGTTGAACAGTTCTATATCATATTCTCTCCATCTGATGACGTTATTGTTGTGGACTTGGAGAGCCTTGATATGAATCTCAAACTCTATGCATCGGAGGGTTTGTCGTCGTTGGATGTTTACTTAAGCTCTGATCAACGACCTGAGGAAATGGTGTTGTCAAAAACATACAGTGGCTCCGTCATGGAGAACACCACAGTTACGCTCGACTTCGCGTCTGATTTCAGTCGAGGAACTACAGTGTATGGTAAATTCGTATTGACAGACACTCGAGGGAAGCAATTAGAGTATTTAAAGCGTTTTGATTTAACTCAGGAAATAGCTTTAAGTCTTGTTGAGGATGTGTCTTTTTTCTCGCGTGACAGTGAGCTATTCAATGCGTTCTCACTGGTGCAGGCGTCGTCACTGAACTTTGATGGATTCAATTCCCAAGGTTTAGCAGATTTGGTTGAATTAACCAATGATACGACAAGTAATCCTTACCAATTGTCTCACAAATGGTATTCTCCCACCCAATGTGGAATTGCGCGCATACCAAATTTAAATTTCAATGATGTTCGCAAGGATCAATTAGGTGTTGTTTTCGAGGCTAATGTCTGTATGGACTATACGGACTCACTCGTTGTAGGAGATATCTATGTATTCAAGAAGATGATTAACGGTAATCCGCGGTATTTCGTTATTAAGCTAACTGCAATGGAGAGCGGTTCGGTTCCGGGTCGCTACATTTTTGACATGAGAAAGTAAGCTACATTTCTTCCTAGTAATTTCGGACTACGATTGAAATTTTTGGAAATAAAAAAGGGATGCGCAAGTCGCATCCCTTTTTTTATGCTGTGTGAATTATTCCACAATCTCCACCTTCGTCATCTTATCACCCTGACGAATTTGGTCTATCACGTCCAATCCTTCAACCACGCGGCCGAAGCACGTGTGGTTGCGGTCGAGGTGTGCAGTGTTGTTGCGCGAGTGGCAAATGAAGAATTGTGATCCGCCGGTGTTGCGACCTGCGTGCGCCATGCTGAGGACACCGCGGTCGTGGTATTGATTACCTCCGTCCAATTCGCACGGAATTTTGTAGCCTGGGCCACCTGTCCCTGTTCCGCTGGGGCATCCGCCCTGAATCACGAAATCGTGTAACACACGGTGAAACGTGAGTCCGTCGTAAAAGCCGCTCTCAGCGAGTTTAATGAAGTTGGCTACTGTGCCGGGCGCATCGTTGTGGTAAAACTCCACGGTCATGTCGCCTTTTTCGGTATGGATGATTGCTTTTTTCATGCGGCGAATTTAACTATTGAGATTTGATTTACCGCAGAGGCGCAGAGTGCGCAGAGATTTTAGATTCTGCATTCTTTGCGTCTCTGCGGTTAAAAAATACAACCGCGGTAGAAACATCACAGCTTGCGCACAGCAGCCTTGAACTGACGTCCTCTGTCTTCGTAGTTCTCGAACAGGTCGAACGAAGCACAAGCGGGTGAAAGCAACACCGTGTCGCCTTCGCGAGAAAGGTCGTAGGAAACACGCACGGCCTGATCGGCTGTTTGTACGTCGACAATTTGTGCAACTGTACCTGCAAACGCTTTGCGAATCTTGCTGCTGTCTTTGGTAAGACATACAATGGCTTTCACCTTGCTCTTCACCAAGTCATTCAAGTCTGCGTAGTTGTTTCCTTTGTCCTGGCCACCTGCAATCC
>JBILIX010000354.1:0-2797 GCA_044368835.1 Flavobacteriales bacterium
AATCGACTGATTGGTATGTAATGAAGCATGAAGGCCACGACACACCAAAACCACAGGCCATCGAAGGAATAACGGAAGCCCGGTGGATTGCCCCGTCAGAATGGAAGATGGTTGAAGCGAATACCTTTCCCTCAGTGATTGATGTGTTGCGGGCTTTTGAGAGTAATCTTTGAGTCGTTACTTCTTCAGTATTACGCTTGTTCCTTTTGCGCCCATCGAATCGAAAGTTTGCAGAAGGTACATGCCCGATGGCCATGATGAGCCATCGACTGGAGCGTTCAATTGCGAAGCAGTTAAGGTTTCAATGATTCTGCCCGTTAAATCAATTATTTGAGCATGTGAAAAAGAGTAGCCATTCAATTGGATTTGAAACGAGTTTTCGAACGGGTTGGGTAAAATTAGAACGTCACGGCTCGACCATTCGTTTACGCTTGTAGCGCAAGTGCCAATAACGTATTCAGTCACTCCGTGGTAGTAAGTTGCTTCGCATGAATTATTGTAGGTAATTCCATCACAACCGCAAACCGGATCGACTACTGTTATGCAGAATACGTTCAGGTCTATGATTGTTGAATCGATGCATGTAGTATCTGTGTTGCATCCTTGCATGCAGCTTTCTTCTGTTGCAAAGAAGAACGAGTTGTAATCAAATCCGTTTTGTCCGATATAGTCGCAGCCGCTGAGCATCGTGCAGCCCTGCTCTAGCCGAGCCCATCCCAACGGCATTGCACAGTCGCCGAAGTCGATAATTACAGGAATAGCCTGACAGTCGTTTTGGGCGCATGGGCTGCTGGTGTAGCTTGTAACGCCGCCGTAATAGAATGCATGGCAGGCGTTGGGATATTCAATGCCGTTGCAGCCGCAAACCGGTTCAACACTCGGAGCACAATCCACCAAATATCCTTGTTCAATTTGCCAGTTGTTGATGCAATCGGTGAGTGGGTTGCCACAAGTTTGCTGGCAATCCCAGGGTGAAGTGTAGAAGTTTGGGCTGTAATCGATGTTACCGATAACATAGCCGCATCCGCTCATTGGGGCGCACGTGCCATTGAGCCAGGTGTAACCCAAAAACATGTCGCACATTCCGAAATCGAGTCCCGACATGTCCATGCAATTGCTCGTTGCACATTCACCCGGTGTCCACGATGTGACACCACCGTAAAAAGTTGCCTCGCAGTTATTGCCATAAGTAACCCCGTTGCAGCCGCATACGGGTGCCCAAATGAGCGGGCAAGCTGCATTTAAATCAATCAGGGATGAGTCGACACACTCTTGTGACTTCAGGCCGGAAAGTAGTAATGTCAGTATTGCAAGGGTAAGCGCGTATTGTTTTTTCATGCCGAGCAGGTTTTGGTCGAAGACTATAAAATTCTATATGTGGTTGCACTAAGAGATGAACCAATATTTCTACAACGAAAGTATTCTTAAGAACAAAGCATGTCGATGACATTTATTTGAAAATATTGCTTATTTTAGCACTACTTCAAAACCAAGATTAGAACAGCCGAGTAGTGAAAAAGACTGTATTCATACTGAGCTTCCTGTTTTCGACCGCGCTCAACGCGCAGTTGGAGCGATCCGGTACTCCGGTGTCTTGGAATCAGGAGCTCACGGTTCCTGTAGCCAACGAGTGGGTGAGCGAGGCCAACGTAGAGTTGCTTTTGCAAGAAGATGCTGTCCAAGTGGATGACCGTTCTGTTCCTTATCGCTTTGCCTACGCCCGTCCCGTTGCTTGGAATATGACCAATAGCGGCAGTTGGTTCAATCTGGCCAACGGAGATCGCTTGTGGATTCTTGGAATTGATTACGAAGGCGCTCGTTCTGTATCCGTTACACTGAGCAATTTGCAACTACCTAAGCAGGGTAAGTTGTATGTCTATTCGGAAGATCGCAATGATTATCTGGGGCCTTTAACAGACGAGGACAATCGACTATCTGAATTGTGCTTACCGCATGTGAAGGGGCAGAAAATACTCATGGAGTACTACGAGCCACGGGAACAAAGAGGAGAGGGAAGCTTGGAGGTAAGTTATGTAACGGGCTCCTATCGTGACGCACAGGCAGAGGTTGCCCCCATGCAGTCGTGCGCTCAGTGGTATGCAGAATCGGAGGATGTATTTCAGGGTTCACGCACCGTGTCATCGGTTATGCGGGTATTGGTTGATCATGGCCAGCGCTATGCAACGGCTGTGCTGATCAACAACTCCATGAATAATGCTGAGCCGTATGTGATTATTCCGGCGCAGTCCATAATTGGCAGTGTATCCTCAATGGTATTTCAATTCGGGTTGAACGACCTTCAATGTATTCTTCAAGAAACGAATTGTACCCAACAGTCCATTTGCGGTGCTGAGTTGGTCTGTATCGACGAAACCTATGGACTGGCGTTGTTGCGTTTGCATAAGTCACCTCCGGGCGATTGGGATGCTTACTATGCCGGTTGGAGGCTCGATAATGACTCGGACAATTTGCGCTATTGCGTTCAGCATCCAAAGGGATTGGCCAAAAGCTATTCACGGTTCGATGATGCATTCATGCCCGTAACACAAGGAGATGCGACTTTCATGGAACTTGGGGGATCCGGTTTCGGCCAAACTGATGGCGGAAGTATTGGCAGCCCTTTGCTGGATTCTGATTGGAACGTTGTCGGGGTTTTCGTAGGTGGTAATTCACGTTGCACAGCTGCGGGCGGTATGGATCGATTTGTATTGCTGAAGGATGTGTGGATGACCTTCCTTCCTTTCTTAGATCCACTGCAATCGTTGGCCGATCGAATACCCGGGATGGAAACACCTCA
>JBILIX010000355.1:0-2786 GCA_044368835.1 Flavobacteriales bacterium
GTTACTGGATCGACTGCCCGAGGATGTTCACCCGTTCATAGCGGACGACGATGAAGTGATATCAATACAATACCCCATTCTTCAGCATCCGTTTAAGCCCAAGTCGGTCAAACTCGATTCGACCCCTATAGTTGAAGGCACTCTCATGGGTATAAAAGGGCAATACTTGCTGCTGGATAGCGACCGCGTGTTTAATATCAGGTCTCACGCGGGTTACGAGGTGATAATTTCCTTCAATTGATCTCCAGGACCATAAAATTTCATTTTTTTCTTGCATACTAAGTGGAAAGGCCTATATTTGTCATGACTACTCTTCTTTCAACAAAATGTTTTCTACAGTTGTCAATGTTTGTTGGAGTTCGCAGTTGTCTAATATTTTAATCAACAAACAGTTTTAAAAATGAACATTTTTGTTTCAGGGCTGAATTACAGCATGTCAAGCGAAGAGCTTGGCGAAGTTTTCGCAAGTTTCGGTGCCGTGGCTTCTGCCAAGGTAGTGACCGATCGTGCAACCGGTCGTTCACGCGGTTTTGGTTTCGTAGAAATGTCATCAGAGGATGAGGGTCGTGCAGCAATTGCACAACTTGATCAGACCGACGTAGGTGGCCGTAAAATTAATGTTAAGGAAGCCGAAGAGCGTCCACGCAGCAACGATCGTCCACGCAGCAACTTCGGTGGCGGTGGTGGTGGCGCTCGTCGTGAAGGTGGATTCAAGCCACGTTTCAACCGCGACAATGATGGCGGTTACGACCGTGGTAATCGTTACTAAGCAATCGATAACCAACAGATATAAAAAAGGCCGCAAATGCGGCCTTTTTTCTTTTTCGTGCTTTGGTAGCGGGAGGGGGGCACGATCCCCCGACCTCATGATTATGAATCATGCGCTCTAACCAGCTGAGCTACCCCGCCAAATTTGAGGGCGCAAATATAGTCTTTTTCCCTTCCATCAAAAACATGATCAAAAAAACTTCCCGCGACCCGCAAAAAAACTTATTCTTGCATAACTATACCTGAACCAACATCCATGGCGAAAAAACCAATAGAACTCGAATACATTCTTCGAACATCCGACACTATACTTTATAACTGTATGTCAAACCCAAGCGGCCTGGAAGAGTGGTTTGCGCCTCAAGTGCATATTAGAGGTGATGTGTATACCTTTATTTGGGAAGGGGAAGAGCGCAAGGCCCAACTTGTGGCGAAAAAGAAAGAACAAATGGTGCGCTACCAGTGGCTGGATGAAAGTGATAAGGAAACTAATTTTTTCGAGCTTATCATCAAGATTGATGAAATGACCGGCGAACTTGCATTGCTCGTGAACGATTTTGCAGAAGAAGGCGAAGAGGATGATCAAAAAATGCTTTGGGATGAAGCCGTTCATGAGTTAAAACGTCACATCGGTGGATAATCCGAAACCTATCAAAGTAATGAAATTTCTCCTTTTGATTTTTACGGGGTTGCTTTCAATGAGCACCCTTGCACAACAGGCAAACGTTGCATCGGGTGGAAACGCCACAGGAACAGGCGGCAGTTTCTCCTATTCTGTCGGACAAGTATTCTATTCATCCGATACCGAAGGAACCATCAATGAGGGCGTTCAACAGCCCTATGAGATTTATACCGTTTCGGTTGAGGAATCACTTGTTGAATTGGAGCTAAACCTATACCCCAATCCAACGCTGCACGAATTGTCCATAGAAATAACGAATTTCAAATCAGACCTGACCGCCACCATCTATAATTCCGGCGGACTGCTTCTGGAAAATGTAAAATTAATTTCACCCCGCACGCTGGTTTCTGTCGATAATTGGCCTGCATCCACCTACTACATCCATGTTGGCGATGCATCGGGCAATAGTTCCAAATACAAACTGATTAAGAATTAGCGAATTCCACAACATATCCCTCACCATTTCGTGTAGAAGGCCGTAGTAAGTTGTTTATAAGCGTCAGATGGTTCTCCCGGACTTTTTTGAATTAGAATTGACTCCATTTCAGGTTCTATGGGTGAGGTAAAAGAAAATTCTATCATCACCCTCGCAGCATCTTTATGCACCAGCGTAAAAACGTGACAAATTCTGGAAGGCTTCAGTCCAACCTCAGCTGCATCTAGAATCCAACGTTCGAGTTCACTCTTTGGAAAAATCAGCGCAATTTTACCCTCCTCTCGTAACAACCTTTTTGAATGCTTCATAAAAGCATCGGACGGCAACAAATCATCATGCCTTGCAGCATTTCGAATTGGATCGGCAGCGCGCAGTGAATGTGTAAAATATGGAGGGTTGGAGATGATGAGATCAAACTTTTCGCTAGTAGAAATCTTGAGGAAATCACCCAGGTGGATTTTTAGCCTTTCACGCCATGGTGACTGTTGGAAATTCTCTCCGGCATCCTCCGCACTACCCTGATCAATTTCAATTGCCTCAATCGTGGCAGCATCGCAACGCTGGGCACAAATTAACGCTATCACACCAGTACCGGTGCCCACATCGAGCACATGGTTGCAATTGCCCAACCTAACCCAAGCGGCAAGCAACACCGCGTCGGTACCTACGCGCATAGCGCTGCGCGCTTGCACAATTTCAAACTGTTTGAAGTGAAATGGTTTTGCCGGCGATGGCATAGTTGTGATTAAGGTCACACGAACATAATCAAAGTTTAGGAAAACGCCTTGGGAATAAGCTAGGAATTGGACTTTTGCTCATTCCAGGTTGAATAGCTGCCGGGCTGTACACGCCTATTTTCCGGCACTTCACGTAAAGGTTCCACCGGTCGCAAACCTCGTC
>JBILIX010000356.1:0-2779 GCA_044368835.1 Flavobacteriales bacterium
AGCATGGTGTATACCTCCCTGGTTTTATTGTTCGGCTTTGGTTGCTTTGCAGCAAGCGAATTCGAAGGAACGCGCGCGTTGGGTGTTCTAACGGCAGTTACACTGTTGGTAGCTATGATTACAAACTTGGTCATACTGCCGGCACTCCTTCTCTCATTTCAAAAACGCATTACGACCAAATCCTTCCAAGAGCCCTTCTTCCAAACGCTCGATGAAGAAGACGACCTCCATTACGATGACTGGAGCGTGCGTAAAATTGAGCTTGAAAAAGAATAAATTAGCAATCCATGAAAGGTATCATTCTCGCAGGTGGCAGCGGAACCCGCTTGTATCCACTAACGTTGGCGGTGAGCAAACAGCTCATGCCCGTTTACGACAAACCGATGATTTACTATCCGTTGTCGACCCTCATGCTAGCCAACATTCGGGACATTCTAATTATATCAACCCCACACGATTTGCCAGGGTTTGAAAAACTGCTAGGTGACGGGAAAAGACTGGGCTGCAACTTCAGCTATCAAGTGCAGGAAGTGCCCAACGGACTTGCACAAGCATTTGTGTTGGGTGCTGACTTTATAGGCAACGACAAGGCTGCGCTCATTCTTGGAGACAACATTTTTTACGGCCGGGGCTTGGGACATATGCTACGTGAAAACACCCAAATTGATGGCGGGTTGGTATATGCCTATCACGTTCGAGACCCGGAACGCTACGGCGTTGTTGAGTTTGACGCCAGCGGACAAGCTATCAGCATTGAAGAAAAACCGAATCAACCCAAAAGCAATTACGCTGTACCAGGGCTCTATTTCTACGACAACGATGTGGTAGAAATCGCAAAAAACCTACAACCAAGTGCGCGAGGCGAATACGAGATTACCGATGTAAATAAAGAATATCTGCTTCAGCGCCGCCTCAAAGTACAACGCATGGACCGAGGAACCGCATGGCTCGACACCGGCACATTTGCTTCGCTGATGCAGGCCGGCCAGTATGTGCAAGTCATCGAAGAGCGCCAAGGATTAAAAATTGGCTGCATCGAAGAAATAGCCTGGCGCATGGGATTTATCGACGATGCACAGACAGAACAAATAGCGCAGCCACTTGTTAATAGCGGCTATGGCAAGTACATACTCGACCAACTTAAAGCCGGTAAATAAGGGCATGCATTCCTTAGAAGATTTTCAAGCCATCATCCAACAAAAAATAGATGGCTTCTGCCGCAAAAACGGCGAAGAGAATATACTCCAACCGGTTAATTATATTCTGGGTCTCGGAGGCAAGCGCGTTCGTCCGCTGCTTACCCTGCTCGCCGCCGATTTGTTTTCCGGCGATTCGGAAGACGTCGTCTACCCGGCTCTTGCCATGGAAGTGTTCCACAACTTCACCCTCATGCACGACGACATTATGGACAATGCACCGCTGCGACGAGGTAAACCTACCGTTCACGAAAAATGGAATCGCGACGTGGCTATTTTGAGTGGCGACGCCATGCTTATTCAAGCATATCAATTACTCATCAAGACCAAACAAGAGGTCTTAGGCGATGTAATGCGCACCTTCAACACGACGGCACTGGAAGTTTGCATCGGACAGCAAATGGACATGGACTTCCAATCGCGCAATGATGTATCGATCGAAGAATACATCGAAATGATCAAACTGAAAACGTCGGTGCTGCTCGGAGGCTCCATGAAAATAGGAGCCATCATCAGCGGAGCCTCATTGACCGACCAAGAGGCTATCTATGATTTCGCCATTGCTTTGGGGATTTCATTCCAGCTCTGGGATGATTATCTCGATACGTTTGGTGATGGATCTAAAACCGGAAAACAAGTGGGTGGCGACATTTTGGCCAACAAGAAAACCTATTTGATGATTGAAGCTTACACACGGGCCAACGACCAACAAAGAACACTACTCGACCTTCAGCTTGAAAACAAAAACGCAACAGAAAAAGTCGAAATCGTAAGCAAACTCTTTCGTGAATTAGGCATTGATCAATCGCTGAAAGAAAAGGTCAACGACTACTATGAACTAGCCTTGCAGCGTATGAAAGCCATTGATGTGGCCTCCGAAAAAAAAGAGAGCTTGCACCAACTGGCACAAGCTCTCCATACACGTGAGTTCTAACTCTTATTTTGTTCCGAGCTTCTCGAAAGATCCGGTAAATACTTCTTTGTCTGAACGAGTGAAGATGTAGAAGTAAACTCCATCCGTATTATCTGCTCCGCTCCAGTTGTTTTTGTAATCCTTGTCTTCAAAAACAATGGTACCCCAGCGGTCAAATACGACCAAGCTGCTTCCGCGGAAACCTTCAATACCGAAAATCTCGAATGTATCGTTTTTACCGTCGCCGTTCGGTGTGAACACGTTTGGCACCTTCGTATCACATCGCTGAGTGATAATCGTTGAAGTTCCCGAAGAGCCGCACTGATCGGTAAACGTTACATAATAGGTTCCATAGAATTCAGCTAGAAATGAGTAATCCGTATTCGTGAGCGAATCTTCAGAGAACAGGATGCTATACGGTGGCGCACCGTTACGGGCCAAGTCTTCCGTTTGCTGTCCAAAACAATTGTATATGAGAGGCGAAACGAAAATGGGACCCGGCTCCACCACTTCAAAATCTGTATTGAAATCAGTGCCGCACCAATCGCTCATGGCTATGGAGTAACTGCCGGCATCACCTGTATCAAAAAAATGAGATGTCGTTTGTGTACCATCCCACCAAGTGTATGCATACGGAGGAAAACCACCCGTTATAACCGGAGAAACAGTT
>JBILIX010000057.1:0-9331 GCA_044368835.1 Flavobacteriales bacterium
GTGGTGGTCATTTGTGAAGGGTCTGAAAATGCCCAACCGCCGGGACCATCTACCGACCAGGTACCATCCAAACCTGTTGTAACGCAGGTTGATGCACCCGACCAAACGAGACCTGTAGTAAGAGGCGCAGGAATAATGGTCGGTGCGCTTTGTCCACAGTTGATCACCCAGAGTGAGTTGCCTTGGAAGTTGTTGCCATTGGCGAAGTACTCAATGGATACACTATCGCCGGCGCCAATCAAGATGTCATCGTACAATGTAAGTGCGCCGAATGAAGTGAGGAAGTATTCTTCTACCGGACCACCGTCTGCAGGATACACGTAGATATTGATGAACGAGCCCTGCCAACCGTTTTGGTTGGTGCTGAGCGCGTAAATAATCAGGTTGTCTTCAGGAGGCACCGAAAATCCGCAGAAGTCGAGTTCTTGCAGACCGCTGCAACGTATGCCGTTGTTGTCTTCGTTGGTGAGGCAAGGTGTCGAAGGCGATGTGGTAACGAGTTTAATGTTGAAGCCCTGACAGCCGGCCGCATCGGTAACTAATATTTCGTAGTTACCATTGACATTACCGGTAACTTGAGCACAAGCTTCATCGAGTGGTGTGCCTGGCACAAATTCACCGTCATAACCCGGCGAAACCTGCCATTGGTAATTGGCGTAATCGCCGAGCACACAAACTACAGTATCAATGCCCGGACAAATTTCGATGGGCAGGTTGCCGCCTTCCAATTGAGGAATGAAATACGGAGTCACATCAATGAAAGCGGTTGCAACGGATGAGCAAAAGCCGAATGCGCCGACAACGGTGATGTTGCCTGGCTGCGATACGTCGGCAGTTTGACCTGATGATCCATTGCTCCACGAGTAAGAGTCGAATCCGTCGGTGGCCGTAAGTTCTGTTACTTGACCCGCGCAAATGTTCAACACTCCGGCGATTTGAATGGGTGGAGCCTCTACGTCTTCAACGAGGAACGTGTAGGTAACTACTGTTGATGCGGCGGGTGTTCCGTTGTCGGTAGCAGTAATCGTGACGGTGTTGGCGCCGATGTTGGCCGCGCTCGCCGTGAATGTTGCGTTGTTGAGAACGGCTGCATTTCCGGGAGTAGAGGTTGCTGTGAAGCCCGTGCTGCTTTGCGTGAACGCAATGCTGGTCGATTGTGTGGCTTCAGGGCTGGTAAATGCCAAATTGAAGTCAAACGATTCGCCTACGCACATGGTGATGGTGTCGCATGCCTCACCCACGGGAATAGGAGGTTGGTTTGATACGAAGTTTGAAACGCCGGTATTGAACGCAATGACACGGCCATCGAGCCAGTCAACACCGTCTTCATTTGCCTGTTGAACTCCGTATGGTCCATCCCATGCGGTCGAATTGCAAATGTTGAATCGGCCGAATGCATAGTGTTGAGTGCCCGATGAGCGGTCGGCACCTACAATAGCAAAGTTATTGTTGGCATCGCAGCCGCCGGTGGCGCCGCTGATTTGGCTATTCGCCCACTGCATGTCGAGGTAAACGAATTGTACGTTGTTACCACCGCCAATCACACTGCTGCCGTCGGGCGTGATAATAATTTGGAAGGAGTTGGTCTTGTCGTCGAAGTTGGGCCAGTAACCCACGTTGATGTAGTTGATGTAAAGTGCTTCGGGAGTGAGCAGGTAATAGATTTCTCCGCTCGCCCCAAAATCGAAGTCAGACCAAAAAGCTGAGAGGTGGTTGTATTGTTGGTTGGTTTCAGTGCCCAGTGGGTCGGGGAAGGCTGAAGGAGTAAAGTCAATGTAGCCGGTGTTTCCAAGTGCAACGGTTCCCTTTGTAGTGATAACAACCTGGTTGTAGTTGGTGCCGAAGAAGTTGAAGTTCCAGCCCAAGTTGATAGGTGCGCTGAAATTATCGGTACTGTTACCGGGGCTTCCGGGCCATTGAATAGGGTTCGGGTGCGTGTATTCGCTGGTTGGTTCAATCCAATAGCAGTTCGATTCGCCCGAGGTTTGGCTCGTGCGCAGTTGACGGCGTGTCTGCTGATGTTCGCGTTTCCACTCCGTTTTCAGGCGAGCAACGCGGTCGGCATCAAACCGTGGATCCTTTGTAAAATGAACCCAATCTTCCTTCGACATCTTTTGAAGAAAAGGCATACTGTACAGCTGTTCCTCTGTCATTTTGCGCGAATAGCGAGCATTGAAAGGTGCCGTGTAATAATGTTCTTGTGCAAGAGCCGATGCGCATACTACTGCGGCGAGCAAAGTGACAAGTAGAAGTTTTTTCATTGGTAGGATTGGTAAAAACTGAAATTATCGTTCGGATAAATCCGAGGCATGCAAATATAAAAGCTAGGTCAACGCCGCAGGTATATGAAGCCACTCTTTTCCACGGGCTGTTGTCGAAGGTCGCGAGCTTGTATTTGGTACAAATAATTACCCTCCGGAGCATCTATGCCGTTTGGGGTTACTCCATTCCAAGCTTCTCCGTTTTCAGAGGAAAAAACCAGGTTTCCTTTCTCGTCCAACACGCGGAATTCCTTTACCTCAATGAATTTGGATAGACTCAGTATGTCGAAGAGGTCGTTTTTGCCATCACCGTTGGGCGTGAAAATGGTGGGCACGTGAAGTTGCGAAACCGGGAAGCATTCAATGGTTTGATTGATCGTGGTGGTTTCGTCCTTTGCTGTAGCCTGCAAACGCACGTCGTAAACACCCGGTTCATTGTAGGTGTGTTGCGGGCTCATTTCATTTGATTGTTCACCGTCCCCAAACTCCCAGCGATATTGCTCGGCTTTCGGATTGGTCGGAATGAAGAAAAATGCCAGGTCGAAACGATTGATCTGCACGGCCGAGAAGGAGTCCTCTTTTCCTTCGGAGTGCGCATTTGCTGTGCTTGCTTCAGGGGCAGGAGTAGTCACAGAAGGTACCGCGGGTGTTTCGGTGGTGGTAGTTGTTTGCCCCATCGTTTCAGCAGCTGATGTTGGTTGGAGCCTTACGGTTGTTTCCGGGTTGGAGTTTGCTGACACTGCATGAGGCGATGTCTTGCTTGTTTCGGTGCTCATCGATGCGCTCGCCGATGTTTTGGTTTCCTCTAACTCGGGTTTCTCTGTGGGTTGCTCAACTGGCTGCGATGTGTTGGGTTGCGTGGTCGATTCAGTTCGGATTGAAGTGTCCTCTGTTTTTTGCTCCTCGGCAAGCCACACTGCCAAGCCAATGATACCGGCTGAAATTGCAGCAGCAATGAACCATTTAGCTTGACTCAGCACACCCATCGAACTACCTCCGGCATGGGTCGAAACCTTTTCCCAGAGGTGGCCGGGCACAGCACTCTCGTGCGAGTCCAGTTTTTCTTTGAGAATATGGCGGAGTTTTTCATCCATCGAGTGCATTGTTTTTTACCGGTTGCGTCAATCGGGATTTAAGCCATCCCTTTGCTTTATGATATTGTGTTTTCGAGGTGTTCTCACTTACCGACAACATGTCTGCAATTTCAAGGTGGGAGTAACCCTCCAAAGCAAACAGGTTGAATACCGTGCGGTAGCCGACCGGCATTTGTCGTATGAGGTTTAATAAGTCGTCTTCATTCAATCTGCCTATAGCGTCAAAGTCATTTTCCGTCAGCTCATTCGAAGGATCAATTTGCACATGAATTCCTTTTCGAGCCTCGCCTTTAAGCATGTTCAAGGATGTGTTGATCATCACTTTGCGTATCCAAGCACCGAGCGGCCCTTCGCCTTGCCACTGGTTGAGGTGTTTGAACACGCGAATGAAGCCTTCTTGTAAAGCATCCTGAGCATCTTCATTTCGGTCGAAGTAACGTTTGCAAACAGTATACATCTTCCCGGAATGCTGCTTCCAAAGTGTTTCATGAGCCGATCTATCACCGGTCAAACAGCGATTTGCAAGTTCTCGGTCGGTCATTTCACACTCCGGGGATGATGATACTAACTGGGCAATTAAAGTTGCCTGCAGATAAAAAAATATGCGGTGAAGGGCTATCGCAGAATAAAGATGTTGCCCTCAAAGCTCTTGGGTTTGCCTGTTTCCAAATCGTCGACTTCGATTTTCCAGAGGTAATAGCCGTCTTGTACGTAATAGGTGCCCCCATCGTATCCGCCGGTCCAGGCTTTACCAACCTCTTCGGTGTAAAACACGATGTCGCCCCAGCGGTTGTAAACCCAAAAGCGGTAGCTGCCTTCCACTTCTCCATTGACGATAGGAATAAACACATCGTTGAGTCCATCGCCATCGGGCGTGAATGTGTTGGGAACGTATACCTGCAGAATGTTTTCCACGAATACGTCCTGACAGAGTGTGTCGAGGCAGCCGTATTCATTGGCGGCGGTGAGGCAAATGAGGTAAGGGTCGGTTGTTTCAATGTCGGGGAAGGTCCAAACCGGGTTGGCAAAGAAGCTTTCCCCTGCATTATAGAAATTCCAGTAAATGGAGTCTGCACCAGCAGTTAGATTTCGGAAATGAACCTGGCGGTGAAGGATGTCGACCGGTTGCGGATCCCAAGTGAAATCTACTTCCGGATAATTGCGAATGGTGATAGGTGTTGAAAGAGTATCCGTTCCTACACATCCAAACTCTGAAGTAATGGTAAGAGAGGGGAAGAAGTTACCGGGCGAAGTGTACACAACCGCCGTATCTCCGCAATAGGAAAGCTGAGTTCCATTGCCCAACGACCAGATACAGGTGCTGAGATCGTTGTAGTTGGTGTCCAACAGGGTGTAATAAAACCCGATAGTGTCCGGGTAGCAACTGCCCGACTCATCGGCATCCATGATAGGTTCAGGAGTGTCGTGAACGGTAACCCACAGGGTGTCTGAAACACTGGTTAGCGGACAGTTTTCATCGGTTACACGGATCTCGAAAATTCCATCGAACAGAAAACATTCGGTAATCGTATCCACCGATGCGATGAGCGTTGGAGTGAGATCAACAATGTCATTGAGCTCATACCATTCAATCAATAAATTCCCGGTGCCACCGGTGGCTAATGCTGTGAGCTCCTCGCAATCATATTGGCATGTATTCAGGGTGTCCAGACCGTTTTGGACAAAAAGAGAAACGCTTGATGAAATAGTACCTACGGCGGTTATCGTATCAGACGAGCAACCAATAGCGTCGAGTGCGTAAAAGAAAAGAGTGGTGTCTTGCGAAAGAACAACCGTGAGGTTTTGATTCGCGGACTCATTCGTGATGCCGACCAAGCAGCCGTTCGCTTCCGGGCATCCGTTCCAATAAGTTGTGAAATTGCCTGCGCCTCCACTTACCAGCGCGTCGAATGTAATTGGGTAGTTGGGGCAACCCAAAATTGCCGGAGGGTTAGGTGTTATGAATATCTCAGGCGAATCGGGGCTAATGGTGAACGTAGAGTCTGCAGTACACACTTGGCCGCTGCTCAGAAGGATGTTTACCGACAAAGCATAGGTGCCAATTCCAAGGTTGGCAAACACGAAAGGAGTTTGCTCCGCCACTCCTATTACCATTCCGCTTTCACTGAGCACGTATTGGCTTGCGTTGGGATTGTTGCCTTCTACGACACCGTCGAGATCAGAAAAGCAAAACGGATAAGGCTGGTCGGTGTCGGCCATAACGTATTCTTGCTCGCGCACATCGATGGTGAAGTTTTCTGAAGCCTCACATCCTTCTGCGTCTGCAACCAGCAATACGTGGTCTTCAGGATCATCAAAGCAGATGGGTGCTGTTGCGCTGTTGCCATCTATGGACGCCGTGAAGGCATTGTTGAAAGCGCCCGTCACATCGAAGTCAATGTCTTGTGAAACCTCGTTTACACAAGTTCCATTGCACATGTCAGTTGGATAAACAAGGTTGGTGATTTGTATCGGATCGTTTACCTCTATTGCTATGGTTTCGGTTGTCGAGCAAGTCACTGTGCCGAAATCCTCCGAAGCGGTTACTTCGAAGATTTCGTTGATCGTCGGGTCAATATTCACAGAGGCTTGATTGTCGGGCCCGATGATGGAGGCGCTTGCTACCCAACTATAGCTGTATACTCCTGCTCCTGTGGGCGTCGCTGTGAGTGTCGCCGTGTTGTTGGGCGCGTCAAAACACAGTATGTCATCTGTAGTAGTTACGTTTAAAGATGGATTGGGCTGAATCGTAACAATGACCTCATCCGAGTTTGAGCAAGAGCCGTCCGAAACACTAAGGGTGTAAGTGTAAGGGCTGTTGTTGGCGTTGTTGATGGTAACGGTAGGTTGCGCATCGTCTGCTTGTCCGGCGGCAATACCGGCCGAGGGCGACCAGCTGTAGGTAACACCGCCCAAGGCCGGCGTTCCGAGTGTTACAGGTAATCCGGCACATTGTGCCACATCCGAACCTGCTGCTGCTGCTGGAATAGTAAGTTCAATGGCCTCAAAGTCGTCGCCGGTTGTATTCACGCAGCCATGTGTGTCGGTAACGCTCACAATTGAGTAGGTGCCCGGGTCATTGATGGTGATGGAGCTTCCTACAATCACCGGCGGGTTGGCCGGGTCAGGCCCTTGAATATCGACGGTGAACGGTCCATCCCCTGTTGCGGAGAAAGACGCAGTGATAGTGGGCTCATTCGGGCAATAACTCTGGCTATTGCTCAACCAAGCAGCAGAGACCTCAGGGTAGATAGCCAGGTTTGCGCTAACGTTTACGTTGGCCTCGCAGTTAAAGCCATCCGTTACCTGCAGCAGTTGATAGGCACCTTCTACACCTGTGCAATACTGGTCGTTGGTAAGCAAGTTGGCCACCGTTTCGTTGGCGGCTACATTGGGAACGTTAATGACTACAGTGAAGGGTTCTTCTCCGGTAAATGCAAGGTCGAAGCAATGGGTGAGTCCTCCGCAAATGGAAGCGTCGCCGCTTAATGCAACGCTCGGCAACGGATGAATCACAACATCTACTGAACCCGCTGCGATTCCCAGGCAGTTTTGAGCGCTGTTGGTCAACGCCTCAACGGCATAGGATCCCGTTTGCGATGCATTGAATGTATAGGGGTTTGCTGCAGGAACTGCGATAGAAGGTTGGTTTACTCCATCAATGCTATACACGAACGTCCAAGGACCGTTGCCTGTGAAATCTACTTCGAGCGACACCTGTTCTCCGAAGCAGGCGTCTATTCCTGAGGGAGCGCTTAGTGTGGCTGTGCCCGAGATGTACCAAACTACAGATTGGGTATTGGCCGAAAATTGAATATTCGGATTGGCTTCATCCACACATCCCGCACCGTCGTTGTTGCCTACTACGCAAGAAATGTAATACACAGTGCCGCTTACAATTACTCCGGGACCTGAAGCAGCACCAAACGACAACGGTGTATTAGCATCACCGAAAATGGCATTACCACACGAACGGGCGATTTCAGAGCCCAACACATTCGCTGCATTGGTGTGAAGCACAAACATGAACGCGTCATTGGCATCAGCCGTATAAGGTGTGCTTTGTGTTGCGGTGGCTTGAGCCGGTGCTGCTGCTGGTGAGCAAATACTCAGAGAGCTTGCTGTCATCACGCCGCCATTCGTTATGCTGGGGCATGTATAGCCTGCGTCGGTCATGGTAACGGTGTTGCAATTGAACACGTCGTTGAACGTCCACGAACCTCCTGTGCCGCCTGAAACCAACGAAGAAGTAGTAAAGATGTTTCCTGAGAATGAGCCTCCAATGCCACCCACAGCCTCTGTGTATGGCGTAACACCGCCGGTAATGGTGAATTCGATGGTGTAGTTCTCACCTACGTTATCGCACACTAAATCGGTTTGTGCAACTTGAATATCGGTGCGGATGTTTACAGCAATTGTCTCATCTAGTTGAGTGAGGCAAGTGGGCGCAGAGGTGAAATAGATTTTATCTAACTCAAGACTGAAGTTGCTGGCTGCCGTGATGGTTTGGCTGAAAGATGATGACTGATTGTTGAGTAGGCCAATACCGATATTCGGAGTGCCAATAAACTCGTAACTGTAGTTGTTGCCCACAGGTGTTACTACAGCCTCAATGACGATGTTGTCACCTTGGCAAACATCGACCGGGCTGGTTGTTGCATCTTCACCATTGATGGTGTAAGAAACGAGTGTAGGCAGCGGATTGATTACAACATCAGCGCATTCATTGGTCACGGTGCTGCTACAGTTGGCGTCGCTTACCTGTGTTATACAATACTCACCGGCCACAGTCAAACTCCACGCATAGATATAGTTTGGGTTAGCGGGGTTGTCGGGAATGTTCAAGGCCGGTTGCGCCGCCCCATCGCGGGTGTATTGAACTACCCAGGGTCCATCACCTGTGAGTGTCATTTGAATGATGGCACTGTTGCCCTGGCATGCCGTTGCTGTAAATCCGTCGGGTAGTGTAGCGGTAGGATTGGCATGGGTGGTCACGTTTATGGACGCATTGGCCGCGTCGTTGCTCGGACACGCCGGAGTGTCGGTGTATGATATCGACTCAATATCGTATGTCACAACACCAGCAACAGCAGGGTCAGCCACGTTGATGGTGCCGTTGTCGGCCACAATCACAGCCGGTTGATTGGTGCCACCAATCGAATAAACCACCGAATAACTTCCTGGGTCACTGTGGTTGATGGTCAGCTCCAACGCGTCGCCCAAGCACAGTGGTCCCTCAGGGTCAAAAACGGAAGTAACGAGAGGACGAGCAGTAATTGTTTCGCTTTGAGGCACGGTTGCTGGATCAGAAACACAACCATTGGCATCGCGCACCTGCACTACGGTTACTGTTGTATTTGCAGGAATGGGAATGACGTAGTTGTAAGGATCCGCAATGTCTACCAAGTTGGGCGCTCCACCAACGGGGTTTGTTGTCCAAACATCAAAGGGTGCTTGCCCTGCCGTGAAGTCAATTATTACGGTTGCATTGTCGTTTTCGCAAACGGTAGCGGGGGCACTGAGAGTGAATTCAGGTCCTGCAGTTTCGCCGATGGATACGCTTGCAGTTTCGGTACAACCGTAGGTAAGATCGTTGACGGTTACGGTGTAGGTTGCTCCTGCAGCAGTTCCTTGCAGTCCGCTTTGGTCTTGTTGTCCGTTTACGATACCCGCACCACCTGCACCGGCCACCCAGTTGTAGGTGAGGTTAGCTGAGTTTGTTCCCAGCGGTGTAAGGTCGATAGAGCCTAGGGTTCCGCACGATTCATCCACTGCGTCGAGTTGCAGACGGTGTAATGAAACATCAACGGTTACGAAGTCTTCACTTTGACAGCCACCCGTATTCAGCGGGGTGCTCACGCGGTAGGTGGTTGTGCTATCCGGAGAAACGTTTTGAGTCGCTACATTCTGTGTCAATACCGGCGTAGCATCGCCGCCCGGTTGCACGCTCCATGTATACTGATTGGAAGCACCGGC
>JBILIX010000357.1:0-2767 GCA_044368835.1 Flavobacteriales bacterium
TTTAGTGTGAGCATGGGAGGGAGTGGCGAAGAGGTCTATTACCTACAAGACGAAATACTGGGCAACATCTATTCGGCCGATGAAATGCGCTTTTACCTTGCCGGTGAAAACGATGCACGCCAAAATTTTAAAGCATGGCCCACCTTCGCAGTTGGCTTTGCCCTCTGTGCCGGTGTTTCTGTGTGGGGTGGCGATGGCTACATAACGGCTGTTGGTCCGCCAATTCTATACACGTTGATTCAGCTCGTTCCTAAAATCAAAATCCGGGAGAAGACCATGAGCCATCCGGAGTATAAGTACAATGATATCTATGCCGATGGCTACGAACCTCCGGCACGCACACGCAAGCTGTCACGAGCCATGGAGGGAGCCTTTCTCGGGTCTGCAGCAGGTGTTGCTTGTTGGCTTCTCTTTCTGAATAAATGAGGATCATACGGTGGTTGGTCGATTCGCGCATGTGGGTGGCCATAGCAGCTGCAGCATGGAGTGTTGAGTCGTTTGTGCGATGCGGCGTTTGGGTTCGATGGACCCTTGTAGCGCAGGTGTTTTTTTTTACGTGGATTGCCTATTTGTTTTTGACCGACGATGCTATTCGCAAGCATCGTGCATCGGCACTCATAGCCCTCACGGGTGCTTGTGCTACGTTTCAGGGATTAGAAACCCTTACGATTCCTGCGCTTTGTGCGATTCTTGTTTTGTTCTATCGCTCACATTGGTTGCCCCAAGGGTTGAGAAAATCAGCACTTGAACTTCGCAATATCCCGCTCATCAATAATATGATAATTGGCGCATGTTGGATTGTGCTCTGTGTGCTTTGGCCCATGCAACAAGCGGGAATTGATTTTCAATCGCAACTACCCAATCTGGCTGCTTCGTATCTATGGATTACCGCACTTTCGATGAGCGAAGACCTATTCGTAGAACCCACTCCCGACGCTACACTTGCGTGGTTGGGAAAGAAGACGCTGCGTATCGTTTCCGTTTTGCTTGTTTGCACAGCAATGGGCGTGAGCGCTGCGACGGGCGAAGCAGGTATGTCTGTTTGGTTGTCGATGATTGCTTCGCTGCCGCTGCTTGTTCTCATGCCGGGAGGAAAGCGCACGCCAACGAAGTCGTGGTTAATCGACGCGATGATTGTACTCCGATTTCCGTTCTGACCTTAGCCCAACACCACATCGAGCGCATGCTGCATGGCTGCAATGGTGCGGTCGAGATCTTCCGAAGTGTGCGCTGCCGACACAAATCCAACCTCGTATCCGCTAGGCCCAAGGTAAATGCCTTGTTCGAGCAGTGATCGGTGGAACGGAGCAAACTTCTGCATCTCTTCGCTGTCAATCTCATCGCTGCGGCGAATGGCTTTCTGATCTGAAAATGTCACCCAGAAAATACTGCCCACGCTAAACATATTGAATTTGTATTGCTTGCTGCGTGCATAGCTCAACACATTGTTCACGAGGTAATCGGTTTTTTCCTTGAGCTCTTCATAAAAGCCCGGGCGCAAACACTCTGTCAGTTGTGCAATACCTGCAGCCATCGCCACCGGATTGCCACTCAGTGTTCCTGCCTGGTATACGGGGCCTTCAGGCGCAACATGGCTCATCACCTCTGCACGTGAAGCATAGGCGCCAACAGGCAAACCACCTCCGATGATTTTACCAAAAGCCAAGACGTCGGGTTGTATGCCATAGTAGCCCGAAGCGCCTTCGAATCCAACACGAAAACCGCTTATCACCTCATCGAATAGCAGTATGATTCCTTCGCGTGTACATACCTCGCGTAAGTAGCGCAGAAAATCACCTTCTTGCAACAGCAGACCGTTGTTGGCCGGAATGGGCTCAATGGCCACCACTGCAATCTGTCCGCGATAGTCGGATACGGCTTTCTCCAATGCTTCGATATCGTTGAGCGGTAGCACGATGGTTTCTCTTGCATAGGCTTCCGGAATACCTGCAGAGCTTGATGTGCCCAATGTTGCAAGTCCGCTTCCGGCTTTCACCAAAAGGCTGTCGACGTGCCCGTGATAACATCCTTCAAACTTGATAATCTTGTCGCGACCGGTGTAGCCGCGTGCAAGGCGTATAGCACTCATAGCTGCTTCTGTGCCGCTGCTCACAAAACGAATCTTTTCGAAGTAAGAGTGGTTCTTGAGGATGAGCTCCGCCAATTCGTTTTCCAATCGCGTGGGTGCGCCGAAGCTGCTGCCATTGGCTACTGTTTCCTGTACGGCTTTCACAACCGATGGATGCGCATGGCCGAGAATAAGCGGCCCCCACGAGCAGCAGTAGTCAATAAATTCATTGCAGTCTTCATCCCAAACGTGCGAACCCTGACCCTTCGCAAAGAACAGGGGAGTGCCACCTACTGAGCGAAACGCGCGCACCGGCGAGTTTACACCGCCCGGAAAAAAGGTTTTGGCTTTTTCAAATAATTCGGCTGAACGGGATGTATTCATTTTTCGGGATTGAAATTTTTTGCTGCACTTGGAATAGCGTTGTTTTGCAAGGCTAAAATGCACGGCGCAAGATACCTTCGCCAACTCAAACACACTGTCATGAATTTTCAATACGATTTAGCTTTTGCCCAATCGCTCGATAGATCCGATAAGCTGTCTGTCTACCGTGAACGTTTCCTTTTCCCACAACACAATGGAAGCAATGTGCTGTATTTCACGGGCAATTCACTGGGCCTGCAGCCAAAGGGTGTGAAGGAAGCTTTTGTTGCAGAATGCGATGATTGGGCTGCATTCGGTGTGGAAGGGCATTTTCTG
>JBILIX010000358.1:0-2745 GCA_044368835.1 Flavobacteriales bacterium
TTCTTCTCTGCTGCATCGTGCAACTCAGCAATCGCTGCCGACATGTCGACACCGGCCTTCTTCTCACTCTCCCGCAACTTTTCAATTTGCGTGTGCAGTTCCTTTATCGGTTCTTCAAAATCAAGATAATTCATTGCCTTCGATTTACGGGTGCAAAATACTCAAAACCCTAGCATGATAATGCCTGGGTAGAACAAGTTAAAAACAGCCCGACACGAATAAAATTAGACACTCGCCCAATTTCAGGACTAGCCCCTTAATATTTCGCGAGAAATAACCAGCTTTTGAATCTCACTAGTACCCTCTCCAATGGTGCACAGCTTAGAGTCGCGGTAGAATTTCTCCACCGGGAAGTCTTTGGTATAGCCGTAACCACCGAAAATCTGAACAGCCTCCGTTGCGCATCGTACCGACACTTCTGAAGCGTAGTACTTGGCCATAGCAGATTCTTTCGTCATTTTCATCTTGTGGTTCTTCATGTAAGCAGCCTGATACAACAGTGCTTCGGAAGCTTGTATCTCGGTTTCCATGACAGCGAGTTTGAAGGCAATAGCTTGGAAGTTGGCAATGGGCTGACCGAATTGCTCGCGCTCTTTTGCGTATTTCACGGCTGCTTCAAACGCACCCTTGGCTATGCCCAGGGCAAGCGCACCAATGCTGATGCGTCCACCATCAAGAATCTTCATGGCTTGCTGAAAACCTTTGCCCACTTCGCCACAAACCTGGCTCTTGTGTACTCGGCAATTATCGAAAATGAGTTCGGCCGTTTCACTGGCACGCATACCCAATTTGTTCTCTTTTTTACCTCCTGAAAAACCCGGTGTGCCGCGTTCAATGATGAATGCGGTAATTCCGTGCGAATCGAGCAAATCGCCCGTGCGAACGAGCACGACAGCTACTTCACCCGAAATACCGTGTGTAATCCAGTTTTTCGTGCCATTGATAACCCAATAGTCGCCGTCTTGCACGGCGGTGCACTTCATGCGCATGGCATCGCTGCCCGTGTTGGCCTCTGTAAGACCCCACGCCCCTATCCATTCGCCGGTGGCGAGCTTAGGCAAGTACTTCTGCTTCTGCTCTTCATTGGCGAACTCCAAGATGTGATTGGTGCAAAGTGAATTGTGGGCGGCAACGGAAAGTCCGATGGAACCGCACACCTTGGCAACCTCTTCAATGACCGATATATATTCGAAATAACCGAGGCCTGAGCCGCCATATTCCTGAGGAACCAGCACGCCCATAAGGCCCAGTTCTCCCATTTTACGGAAAACCTCGCGGGGAAATTCTTGTGATTCGTCCCAAGTCATAACATGAGGACGTACTTCTTTGTCGACAAAATCGCGCACCATTTGCGCAATCATCAACTGACTTTCTGATTTTTCAAAGTTCATTGCTTTGCTTAAATAAAAGTGTGTTGGATGAAGGAACAGTCTCAGCGACTGCTCAGTTCATTAAAAACGTGCAAAAGTAGTGACGCTGCTTGTATATGGCAGCATTCTATCCATGCCTTTGAGGAAACTTAATTCTACGATAAACTGAAACATGGCTACATCCGCCCCGGCCTGCTGCACCAGTTTTGCGGCAGCTTCGGCAGTGCCGCCGGTTGCAAGCACATCGTCGTGAATGAGAACTCTGCTTCCGTGTTGAAGTGCATCTTTGTGCATTTCAATGGTGCTACTGCCGTATTCGAGATCATACGAAATGCTATGACACTCGCGTGGAAGCTTACCCTTCTTGCGCACCATAATAAACGGAATTCCCAAACGCATCGACAATGGCACAGCCAATAGGAATCCCCTGCTTTCCAAGCCTACAATTGCATCGATGCGTTGATCCTTGCAAGCTTCGGCCATGGCATCGACCAGGTCATTCAGCAAGGCAGGGTCTTGAAACAACGGAGTAATGTCTTTGAAAACGATGCCAGGCGTAGGGAAGTCATGAACATCGACCATCGCGTGCTTGATGCGTTCTTCTAAATTCATAGGATGCAAAAGTCAGCGAACTTCCACATAATCGCGCACCTTTTCAAAGGTATTTTCGTCGATTAGCAAACACCTTTTCAAATGGGCCACTTCAACAAACGGCCCATGTTTGTCGCGGTAAGCCAGTAGCCCTCGAGCTTGTGAGCGCGACAAATAAGGATGTCGCATGAGCTCTTCGGTTGTCACTGCATTGATGTCGATGCGCCTCACCACACTCGTATCAATCGCCAAATAGGGCATAATCGTATCGAGCTTACCAGGAGTGAGCCGATATACTTCCAGCAGTTGATCGGCCGAGTAGAATCCGCCCAACCGTTCGCGGTACTCCACAATTTTCCTCGCCAACCACGGACCAATGGCAGGCAATGACCGCAGTTCAATCGTATCGGCGGTGTTCAGTTCAACCACACGACTGCGTTTGAAGGGTTGTGCATAGCTGCGCTGAGGAACCGTGTCGGACCAACTCTTCTGCCCCGCATATCGATCGCCCTTGTGCTTATCGCTCCAATCAGTATGAAATAAAGAGCTTCTGCCTCCTTCCCTCTCATCCAACTGCAACGAATCGACCGCAAGCCATTCCTCAGGAATTTTAAAGTCAATAGCAGCTGGAGAAACAAACCGAAAGTAGCAAACCCTAGCTGCCATTATCACAAGTAAAAGGATTGTCAGCACACGAAATCCGCGCTGTTCCGACCGCGTAAACGTGAATGCTTCACGCCATTTCAAACGAGTGTTTTCCATGACGCAAAACTGAGAAGGCGAC
>JBILIX010000359.1:0-2737 GCA_044368835.1 Flavobacteriales bacterium
ACAGGCTTTGTTCCATTCCCGATATTGGTCGTGTAACCGCCGCATCCATTGGTGAGGCCGATTTGAAGCGGGCGGAAAAGGAAGTGACTTATATACTTCGTGAAGGAATCAGAGTTGCCACATGGGCAGACCAGCACTACCCCGACCGCCTCCGGCAATGCGACGACAGTCCGCTCATTCTATACGCAAGAGGCAATCTTGATTGGAATCCCGCAAAAGCCATTAGTATTGTTGGTACTCGCAAAGCCGATGCATACGGGAAGAACTTTTGCAAACTGCTCATTGAAGCCCTTACTGCATTCAAGCCAACCATTATAAGCGGATTGGCTCATGGCATTGATGCTGCTGCGCACGCAGCTGCGGTTGAATACAACCTTCCAACTGTCGCTTGCGTTGCCCATGGCCTAGACCGCATCTATCCTACCATACACAAACCGCTGGCTACCCGCATGGAATCCAATGGTGGCATTGTATCTGAGTTTATGAGCCAAACCGTAATTGCTCCCGAAATGTTTCCCATGCGCAACCGCATCATTGCCGGTTTGTCAGACTGCACCGTTGTGGTTCAAACCGATTTGAAAGGAGGAAGTATGATTACGGCTCATATTGCACAGTCGTATGGACGAGAAGTATTTGCGGTACCGGGGCGCATCCAGGACGTCTACAGCAGGGGTTGCCATAAACTCATCAAGAACAACATTGCGGCAATACTAACCTCCGCTGATGACCTGGTGCACTACCTGCAATGGGATCAACCGGCAGTACCAAAACAAACTCAACTCATCTTTTCAGAGCATAGGGATGCGAATTCCAACCTCCTGCTAAATGCAATACAACACAATCCGAATGCGCTTTTCGATGACTTGCTCGCCACCACACAGCTGAGCTGGGGGGTTCTGAATGCTACACTGCTTCAACTGGAGTTCGAGGGATTGATACGGGTAATGCCCGGCAAACACTACCGATTGCGTGATTGACCAACGCCATGGTTTTCAACAGCTAACGGGTGATTAATCTCATTACGAAACATTTTACGTTACCTTACGTTTAGCATCTTGTAAACTGAATATGAACGCTACGGCAAAAAATCATTAATGACATGATTATTCACTATTTATCAAGCTTCGAAAACTGGTTCAACCGCAAAATCGGTTGGTTTTTCTTGAATGGTTACAAAGGAAAATCGGAATAATTATTCCGATACGATATAAAAAAGGCCTGAGATTTCTTCAGGCCTTTTTTCATTACAGTTCTATACAAACATTTTGTGGTTCGGTAAAGAATCGCAGCGCCTCCCATCCGCCCTCGCGGCCAACTCCCGAATGCTTCACGCCTCCGAACGGCGTGCGTAAATCGCGCAGCAGCCATGTGTTTACCCATACGATGCCGGTTTCCAACTGAGCTGAAAAACGATGTGCACGCGTCACATCCGATGTCCAAAGCGATGCTGCGAGTCCATACTCCGTAGCATTGGCCAGTTGCAATGCGTGCTCCTCATCGCGAAACGATTGAATGGTCACAACCGGGCCGAATATCTCTTCACGGTTGGTGCGACAGTCGGGGCCGAGTCCTGCAATAACCGTTGGTTCAACGAAGAATCCACCCGCACATCGCCCCTCAACAACAACACGCTTGCCACCGCATAAGACAGTGCCGCCTTCTTGCTTTGCAAGCTCAATGTAGGATAAGATTTTATTCATATGTGCCTCGCTCACAACTGCGCCCGTGCGGGTTTCAGTTAGAATCGGATCGCCAACCTTCATTGCCGACACCTTGGCCGTAAAATCAGCCGCGAAGCGATCGTACAACGATTCCTGAACCAAGATGCGTGATCCGCACAAGCAAATCTGACCCTGGTTTGCAAATGCAGCACGTAAGGTTGTGCGCAGCATTTTATCGTAATCACAGTCGTCGAAAATGATGGTAGGATTTTTTCCTCCCAATTCCAGCGAAAGCTTTTTGAATTTCGGAGCTACTGCCGCAGCAATACGTGCGCCGGTAGCTGTGCCACCGGTGAATGAAACAGCCTTTACGCGCGGGTGATTCACCAATGCGTCGCCTGCCTCTGAGCCCAACCCGTGCACAATGTTGAGCACCCCGGCCGGTAATCCGGCTTCTATGCAAAGCTTCGAAAAAAGAAAGGCCGTCATCGGAGTAATTTCACTGGGTTTGGCCACCACACAGTTGCCCGCTGCCAAAGCAGGAGCAATCTTCCAGGTAAACAAATAGAGCGGCAGGTTCCAGGGCGAAATGCACGCAACCACACCAATTGGCTTGCGATTAGTGTAGTTGATTGCGCGATTTTCCATAATGTGCGCCTCTGAACTCCAGTGGAGAATGGCGGTTGCGAAAAACCGGATATTGTCTTCGGCCCTTGGAATATCCATTTGCTCGGCCAGTGAACGCGGCTTGCCATTATCAACACATTCCGCTTCTGCCAAGGCCTCCCGGTGCTCATGAATCAGGTCGGCCAAACGAACCAGAATGCTCGAACGGTCGGCAGCGGGCATCTGCGACCAGGATGCGAAAGCCCGCCCGGCAGCCTCAACGGCCAACTGCACATCAGCTGCATCGCCTGCAGGAATCTTGCTGTAAACCAAGCCGGTTGAAGGGTCGATATTATCGAGATAACGGCCATTGACAGGCTCTGTCAGCGTTCCCTTGATATAATTTGCTAGAATTTTCACGAATAAAAATTTGTTCGACAAAGTAAGCGCAAGTGCTTGTTTATCCGAAA
>JBILIX010000360.1:0-2730 GCA_044368835.1 Flavobacteriales bacterium
TCGTGAACAAGCAATAAAGAAGTCTACTCGCTGCGTAAAAGTGACTTCAGTTTTTTGGACTGCGAAAGTTTCATCACTTCCGGGTTGCGCAGCTTTTTTCGATTGGCTTTTCCTAAAGCCTTCGTTTCTGCGGTCACGATCTTTTTGGCTGTGGATTGGGTCGATGTCAAAGATTCCTTCTCGGCCGATTGCACGGCTGCCGGAGGAGCGCTCATTGTAACATCCTCCTGCGCTGCAACGGGTGTTTCATATTTACCGGCATCCATTTCAACTGGCGCATACTCATCGGCCATATCCGACTCTGCAACCGCTTCTTCTGTAAGGCTCACCGACTTCAACGCATCTTCATATTCATACACGCTCGTTGCATACGACGGTGGTGCAGGTGTAGTGGCCGTTACTACTTGAGCCAGCAAATTTTCTACTTCGGAAGGCAATACAACATTCGGAACCTCTAACGCAGGCTTTGGTGCTTCCTGCTTCGGAGCTTCTGTTGCAGGTGATTGTTCCTCCTGCTGCTCGTTTGTGTTCTTCTCCTCAACGGATGCATGCTCTTCTCGGTTGGGCGTGGGCCAAAAGAAAATCACGAAAAAGCCAACCACAGAAGCTGCAACCGCCCACCCCATCCACGGAGCAAACCGCCGCTTGTATCCCCTCACCTTCTCCGCGTTTTCGGCAAAACCATGCAGCAGCGCCGTTTCAAGCGACTCCGGCGGATCCTTTAGCTCCGCATCGAACGACAACTCTTGCATTTCAAGCAATAGTTTGCGCAATGAATTATACTCTTCTTCATTCTGAACATGCTGCAACACGAACGCCTTCTCTTCATGGAGCAGCTCATCGAATGCCTTGCTCATGAGCAAGGCTTCAATGTCTTCATGTTGGTAGATTTCATGCTCGCTCATAACAGACCTTCAAATAAGATTAAACATGACAACCATACAGCAATGCCCTCAAATGCCTTGAGTTTGCCGTTGAGATCCTTCAAGAGATAAAACAACCTCGACTTCACCGTGCCTTCACTTACACTCATTATCTCACTGATCTCCATAATGCTCAGTTCTTGCACAAAGCGCAGTTCAAACGTTTCACGCTTCACCTCATCCAGTTGAGCCAACACCGAGGTCAACTGTTGCATGAATGACTTGCGATCCATCTCCTTTTGCGCAACCGGCTTTGTTATTCCCTTCGCTTCAGCCTTCAAGGTTTGCTGCGCCTCCTTCCTCACTTCGATCTTGGCATATTCGTTCTTGCACATGTTGTGTGCAATGCTGTACAGCCACGTCTTAAACGGGCGGGCAGGATCATACAAGTGCGGCTTTTGATACACCTTAGTAAAAAGCTCCTGCGTGAAATCCCGCGCCTTCTCTTTCTCCTTCCACAGCATGCGCAAAAAATAATTGTACATCAACTTACCATAACGACCATACAACTCCTCAAAGGCTCGCTGGTTGTGCTGCCCTACGAGCACCATCAGCTGCTCGTCGTGTTCGTTTTGATAGGGTCGTTTGCTTAAAAGCATGCGTTCACTTTATTACAGGGAGTTGTTCCTTTTCACCTACACTGCGGGCCACTTCTGCATATTTCTGCTTGATGTTATTGTACTCTTGGTTCTGCCCCGTTTGCTTTGCATAGTCAGCCAGCATAGCCAGTGGAACCAGGTAATTGGCATTCAACCCGTAGCCGGAAGCCATCTGACTCTTTCCGCAATTCTTCCACCAGTCGGCATACATCGAGCGCACATTGGCCAACGGTGCTGCAGAACATTTGAAAGCAAGACCAGTGCAATACAACTCGCTTTCCAGTTCGCTGATGATGTCGGCTTTAGCTGCCAACGAGATATAAACAGGCATCTTACGAGCCAACGTTGCTATGCCTGCCGTGCCCGACTTCTCTATACCTGTGGCCGCTTGCAATCGCTGGAAATATGCCGCATCGGCCAACCAATCGGTGTGCACAACGCGCACATCGGTACGCATGTTTTTCAAGAATTGCAATACAATGACGGGATACGTATCGCCTTTACCTCCTGTAAAGAGCACGCCGTTTACCTCTACGCTGCTTAGCAAATTCGACGCGTATTCAAACTTGTCGGCGCCGTAGGCCGCGCTGCTTGCCAACACCATCGCAGCAGCCTGTATCGCGTCTGCATTTCCCTCCAGGCACGCCTTGCTAAGTGCTTTCTCAGAAGCTTCGATGGAAGCGGGCTGTTGCGCCCGAACCACGAGGTTCAGGCATAAAGCAAAAAGGAGGATGAGCAGTTTTTTCATATCAACCAATGACCAATCTATTCTGCTACTGTTACAGCTATGCTTCCATTGGGTTCATTCACCCCTCAATCTTCCAAACCAAACAGCGACCGAAATTCTTGTACCATAATAGCAGTTGCGCCCCAAAGTGTGTGCCCCTGAATATCAAAATATCCACTATCGAATGTTCGATTGTATTTGGCCACATAAATCGCCTTCTTCAGGATGATTTTAGAGCGCAACAACTGCGCAATCGGATACTCTATCCAATCAACCACCTCGTCGCGACTTAATACAAAATACGGATTTTCCGGACCAACCACCAAGAAAGGATGGACCACAAAATGACTCGGTGGTATGTAAAGCGACGACAATTCGCCCAGTACGTTCCAGTGCGAAGGGTCAATGCCAACTTCTTCCTGTGCTTCTCGAAGTGCAGCCAGCAGGTGGGTTTCCCCGGCCTCGAGTCTTCCTCCCGGAA
>JBILIX010000361.1:0-2724 GCA_044368835.1 Flavobacteriales bacterium
GCACCCCGATGAAAAACTTTCGCTGCTGGAAGAATACATCGAAAGCGGTGAGAAGAAAGGAAGCGTGCCCAACTACGACAAGGACTTCTGCGGATACTTCCCGCGCATGCACTCCAACCAGGCCAACCACATCAAAGACTACAAAGAGTGGAGCAACTACCAAAACTGGAACAGTGAAAAAGGCCAGGAGAAAGTAAAAAATGCTGAGCAAGCCATCGACCAGTCGGAAAGTGCATTGAACTACTACGGACAAACCAACAAAATGCCTCGGGGGTTTGAAGACCAAGAGCCTCGTGCCTTGCTGAAAAGCCTCGACCGCATGCGTGAAAAAATGATTCCATCAGCTGCCGAAGATTTCCGCTACTTCACCAGCTACCAAGTGGGTCACATGTACTGGCGCTACTTCATGTGGAATTTCTCGGGCCGTCAGAACGACCGTCAGGGCCATGGCGAATTCACCGAGGGTAACTGGATGTCGGGCGTGAACCTTATCGACCAAGAGCGCGTGGGCAACCGCGAGAAAATTTCCGATATGGAAAAAAGCAATCGCGCCTACAACGTCTACTTCATGCTGCCACTCATCCTGGGCTTGATTGGCTTGATATTCCAAATGATTCGAAGCCAGAAAGATTTCTGGGTGGTGGGTCTTCTATTCGTGCTCACTGGTTTTGCCATCATCGTGTATCTGAACCAAACCCCTCAACAACCTCGCGAACGTGACTATGCGTTTGCAGGTTCGTTCTATGCATTTGCCATCTGGATTGGTCTCGCGGTATATGCGCTCTACTTCGCAGCAACACAATGGACTTTCCAAAACGTAACCAAGGTAGCTTCGATGACCGTTGGTGGCTCCGTGATCATTCTCTTCGCTGAGCGCCTCGCGACCGGAAGCAATGGCTTTGGTTATTCATTGATGTACATGAGCATCGTTGCAACGGCTCTGCTGGCACTTATGATGCTCTTGGGTAAAATGATTAAGGGTGAAACCTCGAGCAAGGCGTTGGCTGCTATGCTCATTTGTTTGGTCACCCCTGTCCTCATGGCCTACCAAAACTGGGACGACCACACACGCGCCGACCGTAAAACCGGATTGGCAATGGCTATCAACTACCTGCAATCGCTTCAGCCGAACGCTATCATTTTCACCAACGGCGATAACGATACATTCCCGCTTTGGTATGCGCAGGAAGTGGAAGGCATCCGCACCGATGTGCGCGTGGTGAACCTCTCACTCCTCAACACCGACTGGTACATCGACCAGATGAAGCGCCAGGCATACGATGGCATGCCGGTACCATTCAAAATGCCCGAGCAGAAATACCGTCAGGGCACGCGCGACGTAATGTTCGTTGACCCCAACCGCGAAACAAAAGGCTTCATGCCGATTTCAGAAGCCATGGCTGTGGCGCTCGACGACAGCAAAACCATCGACAACGGCCGCAACAAAATTGCCTACTTGCCGAGCTACAAGTTCAGCATGAAAGTGGACAGCTCGGTTGCTGAGAGCTATCGTCAATATCTCAACGAAGGTGACACGCTCGTTTCTGAAATTCAATTCAGCTTGGCCGATGCAGGTGGACGTCCGCGTTCCTACATCACCAAGGCGAATCTTGCTGTGCTCGACCTGCTCAACAACATGGACTGGAACCGTCCGGTTTACTTCGCAGTTACTACCGGTGGTGACGCATACATGGGACTGGAGCAGTACTTCCAACTCGAAGGCCTTGCATACCGTCTTACACCGATCAAGCACAAGAAAAACCCGAACCCCAACATCGACGGCGGTGTGAGTTCTTCAATCATGTACGACAACATGATGAACAAATTCCAGTGGGGTAACATGGACAAGCTGCCTATCTACATGGATGAAAACAACCGCCGCATGACCACCAACTTGCGTCTTCAGTTTGGTCACTTGGCAGAGCAACTGATCGAAGAAGGTGATCTTGAAAAAGCCCGCGAGGTTATTCAACGTTCACTCGATGTAATGCCGGAATACAACGTGCCTTACGAGCAACCACAAATCATGTGGCAACTGGTTGACCTGATGTACCAAGCCGAATACGATGAAAAGGCGCTTGAACTCAGCAAGCGCATGATTGACATCAACAACCAGGAGATTGATTTCTATCACAGCCTTGATGAAAAACACCGGACGCTAATTGAGAAGGACATCACCATGCGTGTTCAAATCAACGACCGTCTGAGTACCATGGCTGTAACGAACGCACCCGATAATGCCGACTTCAAAGCCATCAACGAAGTTGTAAAAACCCAACTCGAAGAATTCCAACTTCCTTCTTACCAAGAGTACCTGGAACAAGAAAAGAAAATGGAAGAAATGAAGCTCAAGCAAGATTCAATTATTAAACTCAACAACGCCAATCGTAGCACATCCGTTTCGCTTGATGGCCCAACGGGTATTGTAAAGAAATAAGAACGATTCAAGTCTAAAAACGCGCAGGAAAATCTCATCCTGCGCGTTTTTTTTGAAACTGCCTCACCACACTATCTTCGCATCCGTTAATAAACTTGCTACATGTTCGACGCTTTCATTGAAGTATTTACGACGTTTGGTGGAATTTTCAGCCTCTTCACGCTGGTTGTTTTGGAAATCGTGTTGGGAATCGACAACATCATTTTCATTGCCATCATCTGTGGCTATATACCCAATAAGAAAGACCAACAACGTGCACGCTTTATCGGATTGATGTTGGCGCTTGC
>JBILIX010000362.1:0-2706 GCA_044368835.1 Flavobacteriales bacterium
AAAGTATGCCTGGAGTATCACCTGGGTAATTGCAAGGGCCCATGTGAAGGCAAGCAAACCGGCGAAGACTACGATCGAGGCGTGGAAGCTGTGCGAAAGATTTTGAAGGGCAACTACTCCGACCTCATTCGCGAGTTGAAACAGATGATGGCTGAGTTTGCAGATCGCTACGAGTTCGAACTTGCGCAAGAAGTGAAAGACAAAATTGAAGTGCTTTCCACCTTTCAAGCGAAGAGCACCATTGTGCATCCGAGTATTCACGATGTAGATATATTCAGCATTGCGAGTGATAGCCTGGCTGGTTATGTGAATTTTATGAAGGTTAGCAACGGTGTTATCGTACAGTCATACACCACGGAAGTGAAGAAGCGCATGGAAGAGACCGAAGCTGAAATGCTGGAGTATTCCATCTTGGAAATACGCGACAAGTTTCAGAGTAGTTCAAAGGAAATATTTCTCCCGTTCGAATTGGAAACACAGTTGCCGGGTGTTTTGCTCACGGTGCCGCAGCGAGGCGATAAGAAGAAGCTAGTGGAGTTGTCGCAGCGCAACAGCACGCACTACATGCTCGACGCACAAAAACAGCAGGAGTTGGTCGATCCGGAGCGGCATGTAAACCGCGTGCTCGAAACGTTGCAGAAGGATTTGCACTTGAAGGAGCTGCCGCGTCACATAGAGTGTTTCGATAATTCGAACATACAGGGTACAAATCCCGTGAGTGCCTGTGTTGTTTTCCGAAATGCAAAACCCAGCAAGGCCGACTACCGCATATTTCACCCCAAGACCGTGGAAGGGCCCAACGATTTCGACACGATGAAAGAAGTAGTGTTTCGTCGTTACCGCCGCATGTTGGATGAGGGTGAAACGTTGCCGCAACTCATCATTGTCGACGGCGGTAAAGGACAGCTGAGTGCTGCTATCGAGAGTTTAGTAAAGCTCGAGTTGTATGGAAAAATAGGCATCATCGGTATTGCAAAACGGTTGGAGGAAATCTATTTCCCGGGCGACAGTTTACCCATCTACTTGGATAAACGCAGTGAGTCGCTTAAGCTCATTCAACGCTTGCGCGACGAGGCGCACCGATTTGGAATTACGAAGCACCGCGATCGCAGAAGCAAGGACGCCATTCGATCAGAGCTCACCGATATCAAGGGAGTAGGCATGCATACAACGCAGGCTTTGATTCATCATTTTAAAACGGTGCAGGCCGTGAAAGAGGCGAGTTTGGAGGAGTTGCAGAAGGTGGTGAATAATCGTATAGCAGATTTGGTATTTAGCCATTTTAATCGCGAATAATTCAAAAGAAAAAAGCCGGGTTACGCCCGGCTTTTTTCTTTTGAATACTTTTCTATTAGTGCTGAATCACCAATCGCTTGCTCGCTGTTTTGGTGCCCTCCGTGAGAGTCACAACGTAGATGCCTTCAGTAAGCGTTGCCGTGTCGATTTGGTTGTTGCGCAACTGCTCCTGACGAACCAATCGGCCGCTGATGTCAGCAATGGTCACACTTGCATTTGCATCCCAACCTGAAATGGTAACACGGTCGTTGGCCGGGTTTGGGTAAAGCGCAAAGCTCGCTTCCATTTCGGTTACTGACTGCACAATAGCGCAATTGCCCTCCATCGATGCGTTCATGTACTCCATCATACCGGCTTCCATACTTTGCAGCGTGAAGTCGATCGTGGCATCGCATGGGTATGGACCGGCAAGGAACTGACCGGGTTCGGTCATCACCATCATTTGGTCATTGAAGCTTGTGCTCAAAACGTATGGAGCACCGTTTCCTTCGTCCATCATTTCAACACGCACCCAGAATTGATTGTTGTTTTCATCGGGCAACATGGTCATACCCATGAACGGTGGCACCATTTCATAAATACAAGAACCGTCGTCGTACCACGCCCATGGATCGTAATTGAGACCTGATGGGTTGGTGCAACCGAAGCACAAATTGCAAGAACCATTGTCGCAGGTAGCGTCAGCGTTGTAGTTGCAAGCTGAAGGGTCCATGCAGCCTGCTACTTCTGTTGTATTGCTAATTGAAATCAGCTCGTAATAGTTGGTAGAATTTGCAGTTCCCGAGTAGAGAACAACTCCGTTTTGATTCGTAATCTCGAGATCAATCGGGTTACCGGTCAGGGAATAAACCTGCATGCTAAAGCAGTCGTTGAGCGAGCAAAATCCACTTTGCGCAGGGTAGATACCACCAAAGTAGTTGAAGTTAGCATCGATGATATACCAATAGAACTCTTCTGATGCATTCATGTTGTACCAATTGTTGTAGCAGCATGAACCATCGTTTTGAGTAGCGCTCGGATCGTAGTTAGGAGCTGTAGGGTCGGTACAGCCGAGACAGCTGTAATCGCAATTCATGTAATCCATGCATTCCGCTGAAGAATCGTAGTTGCAAGCAGAAGGGTCAGCGCAACCTTGCGTCACGCCATTAAAGGCAATGGTGACAGCATATTCGTAGTAACCGATAGTTCCGCTATCCACTGTGTTTCCTGCAGCATCGTAAATGGTATAACCCACATCCGTTGCATCGTAAGACCACGCAGAAAGCTGGAAGCAAGAGCCTGTGATACAGAATCCGTTTTGTTCGGGATAGGTACCGGTGCTGTACGAGTAATCTGTCAAGGAGGTAACAGACCAATAGGCAGGGCCTGTAAATTCGAGTGTATACCAGTCGTTGTAGCAGCAGGTCCCAT
>JBILIX010000363.1:0-2697 GCA_044368835.1 Flavobacteriales bacterium
ATATACATAGATGCCCGACTTCCCATGACAATACACCTGCACGCCGGGATTGATGCGAAGGGTAGCGCCACTGTCTACTGCTACTATACCATATACCACGTGCGGCAATTCGTTCGTCCATATCTCGGTCGTTCCGGTGGGTATGATGTAACTAAACGGATTGGCGCATGAATTCAACCCGCCATGAAAAAAGGCATTTTGCCCCCAGGCTTGCAAGAGCACCGACTGCTCATTCCCATTCAACCGAAAACGTATTTTGTCTTCCACGATGAAAGGCAATGTCGCGTCTTGAGGATCGACCGTCACCTCCACAAAAATGTAAATGCTGTCGTTGGGCAGTATCTCAATGCCCTCTTGCATCGGTCCATCAAGCCCATCGATGTTGATTCGAAACTGCGAAGACGTGCCCGACTCCAGGGCAATCTCATCAATCCGAATGGACTGGTTATACGGATTTCGCACCCGCAAATACTGCGTAGCACTACCGATGGTCGAAAACACGGTATCGAAGAAAATCGTATCACTCGAAAACTCCAGCTGAGCCGATGAGTCCTCGTTGAAGCGTTCTTTCCTGCACTGCACAAGGCTTCCTGCAAGGATGAGCACTGCTATTATCGGATAAAAAAAACGGTATTGCATACTAGAATTGCAAAGATGAGCTGAAACTTGAGACACGCTACAACATTTTTTCGAGTGGCATATTGCCTGTATTGTTGAATACTTGCACCTTTGAATAGACCCATTGTTTGCGATTTAGGCCTTCATTTGTAAATATGCTGTATTCACCGCGAAGAAACCTTACGTACTCTGCCGTATTGCCGACAGCTGTGCTCTTGGCTTTGCTTCTGTTTTCGCAATCATGCTCCGAACCACAGCCGGCGCAACCCGCGGTATCGGAGTTCGACACGACAGGTGTTTCTACTTCAGGGGCCATCTTACTTCAAGGCAAGATGGTGGTCATTCCTCCTCCGGCTCTTCTCTCGCACGTCATTGCCAAGGAGTCCATTCCGTTTGAAACCCGCGGTGTGACCGATGCCGGTAAAACAGAACAGTGGACAGGCGAAATGAAAAAGGCGCTTAACTTGGGGGTATTGGGTGCCGACCTCTCTTACCTCATTAATTATCGGCAAAGCGCCACTATACCGCAATACCTTGCCTCTATTCGCCGACTCACCGCCGACCTCGACATCTCGCGCGACGTCGATTCCGAACTGCTCAGCCAAATAGAAGCGGGGCTCGACAATCCATCGAGCATACTCGGCCTTAACAGTGTCTTTTTCCGAAACTTGGAATCGTACCTGAAAAGCAACAACCGCCACGACCTCAGCACCTACATCTTATTGGGCGGCTGGACCGAAGCAATGCACCAGCTGGCAAGCCCTGCCGACAGCATTGCCGGGCAACCTCTCGACCGCCTGCTGGCCGAACAAACCTTCTCTGCATCCGGCGTGCGTGCACTGGCAGAGTCTATTCAAGACGACTCCTTCACTGCGGTCAAGTCAGCCATCATTGAACTTTGTGATGCCCTTGAAACGCTCGAAAAGACGTACCTATTCAATGAACCTGTACACGACCGTCGACAAGGCATCACCTACCTGCGCAGCAAAACAGAGGTATCTTGCTCCGATGATGAACTTCTTGAGCTTCACGAGCTTATTCGCGAAACCCGAAATCTCATCGTAACGCCATGAAAAAGTACGTACTGTTTTTGATTTTTGCAATGGGCTGCGCGATAGCTCATTCACAATGCGAGCAATCCATGCTGGCCGCCGATAAAGCACTGGGAGAAAATTTTATAGCACACCCACAGTATGTTCAAGGCACAATCACCAGCGCCGACTCACTTCAGTTCGAAAGTGTCTGGCTAGCCAACAACACCTACAGAATAGCCACTTCAGGATCTGAAAAACAAAGAGTTGCCATATCAATCTTCGATCAAAACAACAACCCAATTTTCGACAACTCAGACTTTAGCTACGCAGCCGATTGGGATTTTTTTGTTGAACAAAGCATGAAAATTCGATGCGTAGTTCGCCCCCTCGCTGAGTCCAACGAAGTTATTTGTGTTACGGCTCTAATCGGATTTAAAAAATAATTAGCCAATAATGGAACATGCCCGAGGCATGCTCGTATTAATCGCGCAATGAGTGCAGGTATATTAAGAGCATTGATGCAATTGTTTGCCATCATCAGCGGTTCCGGCGTAAAGTCGGGACGCGAGATTGTGGCGCTTTTCCTGCGTCAGCAACTCAACAAGGAAATGGTAAGCAATTACCTCAGCCTGTACGAAGAGTTTGCTGAGAAATTCTACAATGTAAAAGACTCGGAGAAGAAAACGAGCATGGCCTCCGTAAAGGTGTTGCGCATATGCAGCCAAATCAACGAGGAGCTTCAGCAAAAGGAAAAGTTTTTCGTGGTGGTGCGCCTGCTCGAATTTTTGCGAGAATACACAGAGCACGGGCCGCAAGAGCTGGCATTTGTTGAAACTGTTGCTGAGGCTTTTAACATCGATCAAGGTCTCTACCGCCAAATACAGGCGCATGTCGATTGCACACTCGACACGATGCCCGACGATGGAGCTTATCTTATCGCAGCATCGGATCGCCCAACTTCACTGAAGAACATCCAGTTTCTTCCTACCGAAAACCTGAAAGGGCAACTCCTTTTCCTGCGCCTCGAAGATGAGAACATCTTTTT
>JBILIX010000058.1:0-9043 GCA_044368835.1 Flavobacteriales bacterium
TGTGGCGTTAATCATGAACGCAGCAGCACCGGCTTTCTGAACTACGCGAGCAAGGGCTCTTGTTTTGTTGCCATAGCGCTGATATTCCTGGTGGTATTTGGTAACCAAATAAATACAGTTGGGCACTGTGGTTACAATCATCAGCGGGGGAATGAGCCCCATGAGCATGGTAATCGGATAATCAAACAAGGCAATACTGCCCATTGCAATAACCACCGACACAACAACAACGCTCATGACAACCATGGTAACCTTCACGCTGCGGAAGAACACCAAGAGTAGCGCCATGCAAATGATAGCCGAAAGAATGGTGAAGAATTTCAGCTCGGCCTTCACTTTAACCGACATTACTGAACGTATGTAAGGCATGCCCGATACATAGGTTTGGATGCCTGTTTCTCGGGTGAACTGATCAGACAACATGAGCATGCGATCAATCGCGTTGCCACGGTTTTCTGAGTTGAATAGTTTGGTGTTAACAAACACCATCATCAAACCTGCATCGCCATCCTTCTTGTAAAGCAACTTTTCATAAAAGGGAAGGCTATACAATATTCCACGAATGGAGTCGAGTTCCGCCTGTGTGGTTGGGTCGTGATTAAACAGCTGCTGAAAATCGAAACGTTGCAGCGTTGTGTCTTTTACGAGGTTGTAGCAATTACCGGTCGAAAAAATACTATCGACCATTGGGAAGGCTTGCCCATCGACTTCAACTGTGGTGGCCTGCAACTCACGGACGAGTTTACGCCATTGATTAAAGTTGTTGAGTTCCCATATGCGATCGTCCTTGTAGCCGATGGCGAGCACATTTCCGTCCTCGCTGAACTGATCAATAAAACTCCTGTATTCAATGTAGGTGCTATCGTCTTCGGGAAGCACGCCTCCGAATTTATAGCTCATGCGCGCGTATTGTGACTGCCAGCCCATAACGGCCGCCAGCAAAATAAGCAGCAACCCCAAGGGGGCGCGATAGCGTAATATGAAGGCTCCTATTTTACCCCACATAGATTTGACGGCAAAGAAACGATAAGAATTCAATGGAAACCAAAAATTGGTGTAGGTTTGAAGCGTTATGTTGAAGCAAACGATCCAACAAAAATTACAGGTAAAACTATCGCCACAGCAAATTCAGCTCATGAAGATGCTTCAGATTCCGACCATGGAGTTGGATCAGCGCATTAAGGAGGAGATGGAGGTGAATCCCGCCCTGGAAGAGGGTAGTGAAGAATCCGAGCAGACCGACGATGAGCAGAGCGAAGACCAGCAAGAGGAGCAGGATACTGACAACAAGGAGGAGGAAGAAATTGACCTTTCCGACTATTTCGACGATGATGACATTCCTGATTATAAGTTAAGAGTCAATAATCACAGTGCCGATGATGAGGAGCGCGACACTCCTTTGGGGGCCGGTCGCACCTTTCAGGATTTGCTCTTTGCGCAGCTGGGCATGACGGAGTTAGACGAAGAGCAGCGCCTGTTGGCGGAGTACCTCATAGGCAATCTCGATGAGAACGGCTATTTGCGCAGGGAGCTAGCAGCTGTAGCAAATGATTTGGCCTTCTCCATGAATATAAGCGTTACCGTCCCCGATTTGGAGGAAGTATTGGCTGTAATTCAGGAACTCGATCCTCCCGGAGTAGGAGCGCGCGATTTGAGGGAGTGCTTACTCATTCAAATAAGACGTTCGGAAGTGCGAAATGCCGACACAATCATGGCCGAAAAGGTGTTGGTGAAATACTTTGAAGAGTTTACCAAGAAACACTACGAGAAAATAGCTAAGCGATTGGATATTGAGGAGGCGGAATTGAAGCCTGCCATCGATCTTATTCTTCATTTGAATCCAAAGCCGGGCAACAGCATGATAGAAGCTGCCCGAACTGTGCAGCACATTGTGCCCGACTTTTTATTGATTTCGGAGGATGAAGAGTTGAAGCTCACCCTCAATGCACGCAATGCCCCCGAGTTGCGCATTAGTCGCGAGTATCGCGAAATGATGCAGCATTACGCCAAGGCGAAAGTGAAGGATGCCAAGGAAAAGGAGGCTTTGCTTTTTGTGAAGCAAAAAATAGATAGTGCAAAGTGGTTCATTGACGCCATACGACAGCGAAACGACACACTGCTATACTGCATGCAGGCCATTGTCAATTACCAAAAAGAGTTCTTCTTATCGGGCGATGAGACCAAGTTGAAGCCCATGATTTTGAAGGATATTGCAGACATGGTTGGGATGGATATTTCCACGATTAGCCGTGTTGCCAATAGCAAGCATATTCAAACCACTTTCGGTACCTATCTGTTGAAGTATTTTTTCAGTGAAAGTCTGAGCACCGACGACGGGGAGGAAGTTTCATCGCGAGAAGTTAAGCAGATACTCAAAGATGCTATTGAAGCTGAACAGAAGCGAAAGCCCCTGACCGACGAGAAATTGATGGAACTGCTGAACGAGAAAGGCTATAATATTGCGCGTCGAACGGTGGCAAAGTATCGTGAACAACTCGGCATACCGGTAGCACGTTTAAGAAAGGAATGGTAGAAACAGTTTCAGAAAAATCGACAGCGATTACGCGGCACAATGCAACTTATCGCATTGCCCAGGTCTTGTCGTTGGTGTTTCATCCGTTGTGGATGCCACTCATTATCTACATGTCCGTGCGTACCATCGACCCGTATTACATTGCTCCGTCGCAGGCAGATTATTTCGTGTTTTTATTGCTGGGCATCAACATAGTTGCTCCGGCGGTGAGTATGCTTATCATGATAAAATACGGAATGCTTACGAGCATTGAATTGCGCAATAGAAAGGAACGATTTGGACCATACTTACTGGTCATATTTTACTACACCCTCTCGTACATCATGCTTCGTTGGAAGGGACCTTTTTTACCGGATACGGTATTTAGTTTTTTTCTCTCCGTGATTCTATCGCTGATCATTAGTCTGAGCATAAACAGCGTATGGAAGATTTCTGTGCACATGCTTGCGCAAGGCGGCGTGTTCGGAACGTTGCTGGCGCTGAATGTTATCCATCCTAATTTAGACACCCTGTATCCGGCTTTATCAGTGCTCATGGCAGGGGTTACCGGCTATTCAAGGCTTTATTTGGATGCTCACACCCATGGACAGGTGTATGCAGGGTTTTGCCTGGGGGCTATAATCAATTGGTTGATTATTTCCCAAACGGTAATGATATAACCTATGCGTTTTATGCTGGTGTCGTAAGACGTGTTTGCCATTTCCAGGCGTCTTTCAACGCTTCTGCAAGCGAGCGTTCCGTTCTCCAGTTGAGATGTTTCAGAGCCTTGGAAGCGTCAGCCCATACTTGTTCGACATCGCCTGGACGTCGCGGCCCTATTTCAACTTGCACGGGCACTTGATTGACTTTTACAAACGTATCGACAACTTCTTTAACACTGTTACCCTTGCCTTGTCCTAAGTTGAACGCTTCACATGCACGCGATTGGCCTTCGAGCCATTCCAGCGCTTTAACATGCGCAGCAGCTAAGTCGCATACATGTATATAGTCACGAATGCATGTGCCATCGGTTGTGGAGTAGTCATTTCCGTGAATGGTTAGCTTTTGGCGAATGCCTGCAGCAGTCTGTGTGATGTAGGGGACGAGATTATTGGGAACACCATAGGGCAGCTCTCCGATGAGGCCTGACGGATGCGCGCCTATTGGATTGAAATAACGCAGCAGCGCACAACGAAGGGTTGGATTGGCCCGCACGGTATCTTCCAATATCCGTTCGCACACTTGTTTGGTGTAACCGTACGGCGATGTAGCCTGCTGTTGCACGCACTCTTCGTGAACGGGCAACGTTTCGGGCTGACCGTAAACCGTGCAGCTGCTGCTGAAAACCAGGTCTTGTATATTGAGCTCCTGCATCAGCTCAAGCACAGTAAGCAATGAGTCAAGATTGTTTCGGTAATAACGTATAGGTTGCTCTGTCGACTCACCGACTGCTTTAAATGCCGCGAAATGAATGACCGCATCGGGGCGTTCGCTAACGAATACTTTTTTCAATTCTTCATAATTGGTGCAATCGCACCGATAAAGAATCGGAGCAAATCCGAGAATTTCTTCCAACCCGCTCAACACTCTCTCATCGCTGTTAGAGAAATCGTCAATGATAACCGGAATAAAACCGTGGTTCAGTAATTCAACAACTGTATGAGACCCTATGTAACCGGCTCCGCCTGTTACTGCAACTTTTTTCATGGAGCGCAAGATAAAACCCGCAGAGCATTCTTCCATGTATTGGTTATGCAGGTGAGTGAGATTTTTTTCTGAAAAGTGAAACCTTTATGCGAGCGCAAGGGTACAAGCACCTAACCTAACTTACTAAAAATGGAAATAAATTCTACCGCCCGCTACGATTTGTCTTACCTAAACCAGGTGTTTCAAGGCAATCGAGAAATGATTAACAACATCATTGTCTTGTTCCTTCAGCAAGTGCCTAAGTATGTGCATGAAATGGAAGAATGCGTGCGTAAGAATGAACCCCTCTCGCTTCATCCGCTGGCTCACAAGGCCAAGAGTTCGGTAGCCATGCTGGGTATTAAAGATATGGAGGCCGACATCGCTCAGATTGAGCAGGACTCGAAATACTTGCGCAACCTGGATGGACTTCCTCTATTGGTAAACCGACTAAAACAGAATTGTCAAATTGTATATAATCAGCTAATGGAAGCGATACAGCGTCCGGCAGCATAGACCACAATATTCAACCGAAATAGGGTGGAGGGCCGCCATGGTGAGAATCTTCGGATTTGAACCTGGCGGTTTTCTTTTGTATTCAAGGCAGATTCCTGCCATTATCTTAGCACAAATTTGTAGCTATGCCCTTCAATGCGCAGGATGAACAACTATTGACTCAACGTGGCATGAGCGTTAATGCGGTGTTGCAGCAAATTCATCAGTTTGTCCACGACACTCAACCTGCGCATCTCGACAGACCTTGCACGGTTGGTGATGGCATATTGGCACTTTCCGCCACGGAGTGTATTTCCTACAAGCAGATATTCGAACAAGCGGCACAGAAAATTTCCATTCAAAAGTTTGTTCCTTCATCGGGAGCAGCGAGTCGCATGTTCAAGCATTTGTACAACTACGACCCCAATAATGTATCTGAATTAACAGAGGAATTTATTATTCGATTTGATCAGTTTCCGTTCAAGGGCCTTGTTGAAATGCGCATGCAGGAGGCCGGTATGAATTTGAATGAACTAAGAACCCGCAATGAATGGGCGGTGATTTTTGATTTCATTTTGGGTGCTCACGGCTTGAATTATGACGACCAGCTGAAAGGTCTGGTTGTATTTCACAGCAGGGGCAATGCGTTGTATACTGCTTTTGATGAGCACTTGCATGAGGCTATTGCCTACGGTAAGCAAGGCGATGGTCGTTGCCGGATTCACTTTACACTCGCGCCTCAACATTTTGAGCGTGTTTCTGTTTACTTCGATGAGAAGCTGAAGCAATTCGCATACGATCATGTTGAATTGTCTTTCAGTTCGCAAAATCCGTCAACCGATACCTTGGCACTTACAAAAGACAACGAGCCATTTCGCGATAAGAATGGTGCGTTGGTTTTTCGCCCGAGCGGTCACGGTGCATTAATACACAACCTTCAGCAGTTGGATGCCGACATTGTATTCATCAAAAACATTGACAATGTAACAGCCCAAAGTGCATTGGCAGATACTGTTTTTTACAAGCAGGTATTGGGTGGAGTGTTGTACGACTTGCGCTCCAAGATTTTTGATTTTCTTGATCGGCTCGACACGGATGAGGCCGCCCTTGAAGAGGCTTTGGAGTTTATACAAACATGGTTTCAACCCGGATTACCAATTGGTATGACTCGGCAACAGATGCTCCAATATGCACAGTTAAGGCTCGACAGGCCCTTGCGCGTGTGCGGCATGGTGCGCAATGAGGGTGAGCCCGGGGGAGGGCCATTTTGGGTGAGAATACAGGGGGGGTACATCAGTAAACAAATTGTTGAAAGGAGCCAGGTCGATGTTGCAGATCCCCAGCAAGCGAAAATTCTCTCGTCATCTACGCACTTTAATCCGGTCGATTTGGTGTGCAGCATTAAGAGTCGCTCCGGGGTAAACTATCACCTGGATGAGTTTGTTGATTATACCGCTGGCTTCGTTACCGAAAAGTTTCAGCAGGGTGCTGTATTGAAGGCATTGGAGTGGCCCGGCTTGTGGAATGGCGCAATGGCGTTGTGGAATACTGTTTTTGTAGAGGTTCCGGTTTCAACGTTTAATCCTGTGAAAACCGTCAATGATTTGCTGCGTCCGGGACATCAAGGTTGATGCTTGTGCAGATTGACGTCTATTTCTTGCTGGCAAAGAAAAGTTTCTCTTTGATCACGGTTGGAAGCAACGAGGACTATTCTGTCGGCAACGTTATTTTGCAATAGTGTTTGATACCATTCAACAGCAGCATGATCCAAATGCGAGCAAGGCTCGTCGAGCAACAAAATGGGTGCGTCACTCAGTATGGCGAGTCCAAGTTTTACGCGTTGCTTCATTCCGCTTGAAAAGGTTTTGAGCGGCTGGTTCAGGTGTTTTTCCAGTTGAATGGTATTTGCGAAATCAACGACGCCATTGCAGCCTGGAAGGTTTTTGAATTCGAGGAATAAAGAAATGTTTTCACGCAAGGTCAATTCATCCCACAACTGAATGGCTGGCGAGCACATTGAAACATGCCGAAATAATTCATCGCGAGGAATGGGCTTCTCGCTTTTCGTCCACGTTATTTCACCACGAGTGGGCGAAAGATAACCGGCAATAATTTGCAAAAGAGTTGATTTCCCGGAGCCGTTATTACCAACAACAGAGGTTTGCGAGTCGGTGGGGAGTTGCATCGAAACAGATTCGAAAACCCACTCTCTCCTGTAACGCTTTGCTATTTGGTTGAGTTCGATGTTCAACGTATCAAAGTCCTTGAGGTCCGCGAATAATCCCTTTGTCGCTGGCTCTTATAAAGTCTAAGATGATTTGCTTGTGCTCTGTGTTGGGTAGCTCAAGTTCCGCAGCATGCATTGCTCTGCTCATATTGCTGTTGTGCACGTAAATCATGCGGTATACATCTTCAATATGGGCAATTACTTCATTGTCGAGTCCTCGTCTACGCAAACCGACTGTGTTCACGCCGGCGTAGCTGAGTGGTTCGCGCGCTGCTTTCACATACGGAGGAACGTTTTTGCGAACTAAGCTACCGCCTGCTACAAATGCGTGTTGTCCAACTCTTACGAATTGTTGAATGGCAACTACCCCTTCGATAATTACCCAGTCTTCAATGTCAACATGCCCTGCAATGTTGGCGCTATTGGCAATTACACAGTGGTTGCCAACAGTAGCATCGTGGGCTATGTGCACATAAGCCATGAGCAAGCAGTGGCTGCCCACCGTTGTTTTGAATTTATCCTTTGTACCTCTGTTTATGGTGCAGCACTCGCGAATGGTTGTGTAGTCGCCTATCTCAGCAGTGGTTTTTTCGCCTTCGAATTTGAGGTCTTGAGGGATAGCTGAAATAACAGCGCCCGGAAAAATCTTGCAATGCTTTCCAATGCGAGCGCCGTCCATGATGGTAACGTTGGGGCCTATCCAGGTACCCTCGCCAATTTCAACGTCTGCGGCAATGGTCGTAAATGCACCTATCTCAACGTTGGCTGCTATGCGGGCATCGGGGTGTATTTGGTTCATGGCGTTCATGCGGTTGCTTCTTGAGTAGTTTCTTTGGCCACGCGATCGCGCACCACTTGAGCGAGCATTGTTGCTTCACAGGCCTCTTTGCCATTTACATAGGCCACACCTCGCATGTTGACCAGTCCTCTTCTGATAGGGCTTTCCAGCGTGAGTTTGAAAATAATGGTGTCGCCTGGTAGCACCTTTTGCTTGAATTTAACGCCGTCAATTTTCATGAAGTATGTGCTGTAGTTTTCCGGGTCTTCCACTTGTGAAAGCGCGTAAATGCCCCCTACTTGAGCCATTGCTTCTACCTGCAATACACCGGGCATTACGGGGTTTCCTGGAAAGTGTCCCTGGAAGAAGGGCTCGTTCATAGTCACATTCTTTATACCTACGATGCTGGTGGCATCCATTTCCAGAATTTTGTCGATCAACAAGAACGGATAGCGGTGCGGAAGCATCTTCGTGATATCGTTGATGTCGTACAGAGGTTTCTTGAAGATGTCAAAAACAGGAGCCGAATCTTTTTGCTTCTTGGCAATACCCTTCAAAATTTTCGCGAATTCCACATTGCCGAAGTGACCCGGTCTAGCAGCAAGAATATGTCCGCGGATGAATCTTCCCGTGAGAGCAAGATCACCCACTATGTCGAGCAGTTTATGACGCGCAGGTTCGTTTTCGAATTTTAGTTTTATGGTGTTTAAAACTCCCATGCCCTCCACTTTTACATCGAGGTTTTCGCGACCGAGTTGACGGAGTATCTCCTTGATTTCCTCATCGCTGTAGTCACGTTCAACAAGTACGATAGCATTGTCGAGACTTCCTCCTTTTATCAATCCATTTTTAGCAAGCACGGCGAGTTCACCCAAAAAGACGAACGTTCTGCAGCTGGATATTTCATCAATGAAATGGTTGAGCTCATACATGTGCGCGTGCTGGGTGCCGAGCACAGGCGAGTTGTAGTCGACCATTACCGTAAGGCGAAATTCTCCACCGGTGGTTGGTACGGCGAGCATTTCAATGTTTTTGTCCTTGTCTTCATAAGCAAGGTTTTCGGTAAGCACTAGGTATTTTCGATCAGCATCTTGATCTTGATAGCCAACACTTTCAATGGCATCCACAAAGGGTTTAGCACTTCCATCCATGATGGGCACTTCAGGACCATCGAGCTGAATGATGGCGTTGTCTATCATGCATCCGTAGATGGCTGCGAGAACGTGCTCTGTCGTATACACGCGAGCACCTTTGTATTCAAGGGTGGTACCGCGTTGGGTGCTCACAACCAAATCACAATCGGCCGGTATCATGGGTTGTCCTTCAAGATCCATGCGCTGAAACA
>JBILIX010000364.1:0-2660 GCA_044368835.1 Flavobacteriales bacterium
GCCCAATGAGCGTACCATGCAGAGTATTTTGGCTGTGCGCAAAGAGTTGCTCGATTTCAAACGCAACATAGACCCACTCAAGGAAGCCATCAACACCATGATACGCGAGCTCGACGATGATATGGCCAAGTATTATCGAGATTTATACGACCACATCATATTTGAGTCAGAAAATCTATCGACCTATCGAGAAACAATCGTAAACCTGCTCGACCTGTATCACAGCAATCTGAGCATGAAGATGAACCAGGTAATGAAAGTATTAACTATCATCACTACCATCTTCGTTCCGCTTACATTCATAGTGGGAGTCTATGGAATGAACTTCGACAACATGCCCGAATTGCGGAGCAAAAACGGTTATTTCGTGGTGCTTGGATTTATGTTTCTTCTCGTTTGCGGAATGCTCATATACTTCCGCAAAAAGCGCTGGCTCTAAAAAGACACGGCCCGCCCAAAGGCAAGCCGGTCTCATCCAAATCACAAAAAACAATGAAAATCCAAGTCGTTTTATATTCAGTTTAAGAGAGTAAACGCTGTCGTAGCATAAATTCGAATTGCTGATTTTGACGTCGCAGTTGCTTCATTACAATCTCCTTCTCGAAGACCTCCCGGAAGCGGCTCCAAGCATCGCTTATTACCACCGAAATCTCCAGCGGGTTGAAAGGCTTCGACAACACTCCACCTACTTTGCCTTTGTTGATTGCCTCCACAAGCAAATTCACATCGCAGTGTCCGGTGACTAGAATGCGCTGCACACCGGGATAGTCGTGAGCTACTGTTTCTAAGAAATCAACACCACTGATGGAAGGCATGCGATGGTCTGCCAACACAACCTGGATATTCATATCGTCGATGAGATTGTATGCCTCAAACGGCGAGACGGTGGTGTAGATTTCAAATTGACTACGGAAGTTCGCACTGAACGCAACCAAGTTGGCCTCATCGTCGTCGAGGAAGAGCACTCTCGGTTTACCGGCGAGTGCATCGTTTTGCACAAGTGCATCAGCATGTTGATTCATAGCCTTGAAGTTTAAGTTGTGTGCCTTGTAACGCGTAGTTGGACTTCAGGGTTACAACTCGCTTCAAAAAAGCCCCGAAGGTTTATGCCCGCTGCTGTTCAAACAGACGATTGATGATACGTTCCGTCGTTTGTTGCTGCTTCATATAATTTTCAATCAAGACGGTGTAGTTGTCAATGAGCTTGGACAGCAATTCATGATTGACGGTCTGCCCATATCCCCCCCCGACCATCACGGGCTCGCCTGCCATGGCATGCGTCATTCCGGGGTAGTCGCGTTTGAGCAGATCTTCCATCTTCACATCATAGAGCTTACAGAGCTCTGTAATCATAAACGCATCGATGCGACGAGTGCCATTTTCGATTTTGCTGTATTCGGGCTGACTTACACCCAGAATATCAGCTACAAATTCCTGCTTGTAATTGTTCTGCACTCGGAACACTTTGATGTTAGGGTACTTGTTCATTTTTATTTTATTTTGAATATTACGGAACAAACATGGTAGCAACAGATTGGATTGAAACGCCCGCTTCGAATTTTTCGAAGAAAAAATCATATAGAGGGTTATGGCATAAAATGGGTGTTTTTCAACCGTTTTTCAAGATTTCAACAACCTATTTTGTTTCATAATATTTCTGCTAGACTTGAATTACTAAATCTTATGCTATGCTGTATAATGCCACCGAAAAAGGTATCGCATTCGAACATGCCTTGCCGCAAAAAAAATCTAAAAGCAAACTTCACTTTCCGAGCTGGAAAGCTGTTATGAGCGATTTACTCGACCATGCACGCTCTGGAAACACTGATGATTTCGACTCACGTTCTGCTGATTGCCGGGGTATCGTGGATGAGCTCGGAGTATTGCGTGATATAATCCTTTCACGCAATCTCGAACTACTCTTTTCGCATAGCCCTAGCTACAAAAGCACCTACACCTCAAACTGCAACCTTCAAGAGGTACTGGAGCAATTCAAATCAATGCCCGTACGTCCGAATGAGTTTTACGCAGTGTTCGATTTGCGCACAGCTCAATACCGTGAAATGGATAGCAAGCTCGATGCATTGTTAGGGTTGAAGCCTGAAGACTTCAACGTTCCAGCATTGATGCAGAAAGATTCCTTCACCCACATATTTCATCCGCGCGATCACTACCATATGTTGCGTTGGGCGTGCCTCGCACAATCGATGGTGGCAGCGCGCATTTTCCGGTGGAGCTCTATGGAAGATCAGTTTCGCATCTGCTTTCGCGTGCGCACTCAAAAAAGCAACATCGCCTCTTACCGCGCGCATGAATTTATAACGCTCGAAAAGCTTTGCTTCCTGTACAATGATGAAACGAATGAAGGCTGCCTGCCAGCTATGCACATCGATAAGTGGCTTATATATGACCGCTCGGAATTTAACCAAGTAAGACCCAGCTGGATAAGCTCGCTCGACCGCCAAGGACACCTCAACGCTGTGCTGTACTTATTCAACGCCGCACTGATTCAGTTTCCGGTTCAATACCTGCTGTACCTGCACGAACGAAGCTTGGTGGATCGCAATAAAGCCATTGCGGCTCGACTCAACGAACACGTAATGCGCAGCACCGGTATTGAAGCTCAATTTGAAGAACAGGCCGTGGCCGATTGTTTTGCG
>JBILIX010000366.1:0-2655 GCA_044368835.1 Flavobacteriales bacterium
CCCAGCAGGCTTTATAATCCATGCTGCCTAAGTCGTGAAATACAACAGGCCTTTTCATGGAAATCAATTCACTTTCGACAACTCATTTTTCAGGAAGATGATAGCCGGAATAGCTACAGCATCTTCGTTGCGCAACTCGGCGAGGTCAATGCTGATCCAGTCGCCCAGGTGTATGAGATACATCGTGCGCTCAATGCGTGTTTTCCCTTTTGACCAGGCTTCAATGATCGTGTCGCACTTTTCTCCCATCAACTTCTTGCACAAATCCATGCGAAGCTGAGAACGCTTGTGGTCGTCTTCGTTGCGAAGCATGATTACTGCCACGCGATTATCGCCGCCGGTCCAACCTACCAATTCGTTGTGATTCATTTCAGGGAAAACGTGGTGCCAACAAAGCATCTTCGAGTTTTCGTTGATCTGTTGACGCCAGCGTATCGCTACACCTTCATACATGGCTTCGCTATAGAGAACCGGAATGCGATGCACCACCATTTCTGCTATTTGCTTTGAAGCTGAGCGCAAATCGTCGATGTTGTTTTCAATGAGTGTAATACTGCTTTCTACTTCTTGCTCAAAGCTTCCATCGATAAATCCGTAATGACGGAGAACATAGAACAACTGAACAGAGCTATATCCAAACATCGAACGCGGAGGCTGGCCCCCGGGAATAATGATGTGGTTGAAGCCATGCTCTTTAGCTGCTGCCGCAATTTTCCCTCCACTTGTCACACAAGCTATTTCGGCCTTCTTTGCAATGGCTTCCTGCAATGCTGCAACTGTTTCTTCGGTGTCGCCGCTGTAACTGCTGATGATAACGAGCGAATGTTCATTCACGAAATCGGGCAGAACATAGTCGTTCGTGCAAACCACGGGAACCGAGCACTTATCGGCAACCAGTTGGCTTACTATTTTGCCTCCGATGCCACTTCCTCCCAAACCGGAAATCACAATGTTGTGAATGGTTTTGTTGCATGCATGGAGTTGGGCTGCGCGACCAATTTCTAAGGCTGCGCGTAAGTGATTGGGGAATTCCTCTACTAGTTTTTTCATCATGTTTCTTCGGTTTTAACGAAATGCGAATGTAGTGATTTAAGAACTTTGAAAAATGAACGATGTATGAAGCCTGAATTGTTTTACTTTGACCCCATGCGTAAATCGGTCGTTCACTTTCAATCGCCCATGGGTTGGCTCCGCATCCAAGGATATGGAGGAATGCTGACGCGTCTCGATTTTGTGGAAGAAGCGGGCATCGACGATTTCGATCATGACCTTCACAGAGTTTTGCACGCGCTTGCCCAGTTTTTCAATGGAAACTCTACCACTCTTGAGATTCCCATGCACCTCGATGGAACACATTTCCAGCAAACGGTTTGGGAAGAGCTTATGCGTATTCCCTTTGCGAAGACCTACAGCTACGAGGATATTGCTCGCCAGCTAGGCGACATCAAACTTACGCGCGCTGTGGCGTCTGCCATTGCGAAAAATCCAATTCCCATTCTCATTCCTTGCCACCGTGTTATTGGCAAGGATGGAACGTACATGGGCTACAGCGGTGGCATACAGCGCAAACGCTGGTTGCTCGATTTTGAGAATCAGTATGTGCAGCTGAGCTTGCTGTAACTAGAGCATCCAGCGCAATCCAACGTATCCCATTCTGCCGAAAACCGGTCCCCACAACATCGATCCGTCGAATAGCTGATTACTGGGGTCTTCCGCCATGATGATGGCATCGTGCACCATGAAGTTCGTCAGGTTTTCGCCACCCACATAGAGTTCCAGGTTTGTCTTGAATACATAGGTCACTTGCGCCATTACTTGCCAGTAATCGTCGGACCAAGTGCTCATTGGCTCATCGAAATGTTCGTTGTGATTGTTGATTAAGAAAGGAATTCGCTTGCGGCTGATCCATTGCACCGTGGCATCGAAGCGCCATTGTGATCCGTTTGCTTTCTTGCGTGTCTCAAAGGCGAGGTTGGTAAATGCCCGATGCCGATTCACGAGGGGTCGGTCGCGCAGTCCATCGAGGTACTGTGTGCGAGCCTCCAACCAACGATATGCCATGCGCACGTCGAACCGACGCACAGGCGACCATTGCAATTCTACCTGTGCGCTGTTGCTGAAGCTCTTCCCTTGCAGGTTGTAGATGTTCACGTATCCCGGCGTTTCGTAATCGATTACAACTTGGCGTTCGAAAGTGGTGATAAATCCATCGATGCTCAGTGAAGCAGGTCGATAGAGAACATCCCCCTTCCAGGTGAAAATAAGTCCTGCGTTGCTCGACTTCTCACTATCGAGTCCCAAAGACTTGTTGGTTGGCGTTGGGTCGCCATTAATCTTTATGAATCGATTGGATGCAAGCATGCCCACATTGTCCATCACGAGCACAGGAGTGCGATAACCAATTCCGCCCACCGCTTTTACAGTCGTGTGGTCATTGATGCTATAACGTGCATGCAGGCGAGGAGTAAACAGTGGCCCGTATATGTTGTGAAGGTCTTCCCTCAAACCCGCAACCAGCGTGAATTTATCTTCCACCTTCAACGTGTATTCGAAGAATACTCCGGGTACACGCTCTTGACGGTTGAATGCGAAAGGAGGATTGTTATCAATGATCGGAAAATTGGAAGTTAAGGTGTCGCGATAGTCATCGAATAC
>JBILIX010000367.1:0-2654 GCA_044368835.1 Flavobacteriales bacterium
GGACCTCAAGTTTCCCCACCACGAATGTGAAATTGCGCAAAACGTTGGTGCCACGGGACATGAGCCGGTGCGCTATTGGATGCACGGAAACATGCTCACGGTGAACGGTCGAAAAATGGCCAAGAGCGAAGGCAATGGTTTTACTCCGGAAGAACTCATCACAGGAAATCACAAGCTACTCGAAAAGGGTTACAGCCCGATGACGGTTCGCTTCTTCTTTCTCATGGGCCACTATACCAGCACCCTCGACTTCAGTAATGAAGCACTGCAGGCCGGGGAAAAAGGATATAAGCGCATGTGTGCAGCATTGAAGGTTCTGAATCAACTGCAGAGTTCAGATAAATCGGAATTCGATGTATCGGCCTGGCGCCAATCCTGCATCGATGCTATGAATGACGACTTCAATACACCGATTGTTATTTCCCAATTGTTTGAGGGGGTGCGGGTAATCAACTCAACCAAAGAAGGAATGATGACCTTATCAGCCGCAGATCTTGAGCTTTTGAAAACTACTTTCCACGCATTCTTCTTCGACATCCTCGGGCTTAACAACGAAGAAGGCGGGGGCGACAATTCAAAACTCAGTGAATCGTTGGTTGAAGTGATTCTCAACATGCGCAACTCGGCGAAGGCTAATAAAGACTACGCAACGTCCGACAAACTGCGCGACGCATTGGCAGCGATACAAATTCAAATTAAAGACTCCAAAGAAGGCACGAGCTGGACGTACGAAGGCTAATCTTTAAAACGCACGCATGAAAGCAAAACAAATAGGCGCTCTTGCACTGATAGCCATTTTCGCCGGCAGCACAGTTTACGTTGGCTGCAAAGACGACAAAAAACAGAACAAACAACAGCGTAAACCACAACAAGAAGCAAAAGAAATCGCTGCACCTCTTTTCCAGGCCGACTCCGCTTTTGCGATGATCGAAAAGCAAGTTGCATTTGGTCCGCGTGTACCGGGCACTCCGGCACACAAAGCATGCGGCGATTGGATGGTGGGGAAATTGAAATCGTATGGAGCTACCGTCGTGGAGCAAACGACCACGTTAAAAACCTTCGATGGCACAAGCATACCCGTGCGCAACATAATCGCTTCCTTCAATACCGAAAAGCAAAACCGCATTCTGCTTTGTGCCCACTGGGACAGCAGGCCCTATGGTGATAAAGACAAGAACAATACACTCTGGAAGAAACCCATTGACGGGGCCAACGATGGCGGAAGCGGAGTTGGTGTGCTACTGGAAATAGCCCGTCAACTGAGCGCATCGCCGGCACAAGCTGGTATCGATTTGATTTTCTTTGACGCTGAAGATTTAGGTACGGCTGAATTTGCTGAAGGGACCAAAGAAGTGCTCAACGACGGATTCACTTCGAGCTGGTGTTTGGGTTCACAGTACTGGGCCAAGCAAAAGCACGTAGAAAATTACAACGCACGGTTTGGGATTTTGCTCGATATGGTTGGCGCAGAGAATGCGACATTCAACAAAGAGAAATTCTCGACACAAGGTTCACCCGATGTTGTGAATTTGGTTTGGAACACCGCTGCGAAGCTGGGCTACGCTTCCACTTTCACTGCCGACGAGGTTGAAGGAGTAGTCGATGACCATGTGTTCGTTTCGAAAGGTGGCATCCGATGCATCGACATCATCGATACCAAACCTCAAATCATGGCTATGGGCATGGGGGGTTACGTATTTGGATCGTATCATCATACGCACAACGACAACATGAGCATTATCGACAAGAGCACGCTTACAGCGGTTGGTCAAACAGTAATGCAAGTGATATACAACCAGCCGTAATTAGAAATCCATGTTGAGCGACAGGTAGAAAACACGGTCGAGCACTCGCCCGTCGTCTACACCCCACGCCCAATCGGCACGAACAAAATAGCCCAGCAAACGCGAATGCAATCCGAAGCCATAGCCGTAAACGACCGGCTCGCGATTGTTGGTGATAGAAACGGTAACCGGGTTTTTGACTACATCCGTGCGATTGAACAGATTGTCATCTGAGTAAGGATTCCATCCCGTCCATGCGCTACCGGCATCCAAGAAGGTCACTACCTGGAAGTTTTCAATGAAGTCGCTCTTGATGGGATTTTTCGCGAAATACTTAAACACAGGCATTCGTAATTCGGCATTTGCAACAACCGCAGAATTACCGTTGCGTGCGTTCACATAAAATCCACGCACCGGACCCACAAACGATTGGAATCTGTAAGGCTCGTCGGGGTTGATGGGTGTTGCATTGTCTACCCGCTGGAACAGCCAATTGTCGACTCCACCGAAGTAGTTAATTACCTTTTGCGCGCCAAATGAGCTCGTACCCGCACAACGAAATGCTGCGATGAAGTTTCGATGGATACGCTGATAGTGGCGAGTGTCAAATCCGACAATATTGATATCGGTGCGCGTCTTCATATTGGGTTGCTGGTATCGTTCTACCCAAACCTTTGCGCGGGTTCCATTGAAGAGATTCAACCCACGCGAAATTGTATTATCGAAGACATATTCAACCTTGAGTGCAAGGTTGGTTTCGTTGATATTGGCCGCTTCGAGACTAACTAAATCGTTCGATTGACGCACACCACGATCAACGCGCACATCGCCCCGAATTCGAATGGAACTAACCTCGCTAAACGGAAACTT
>JBILIX010000368.1:0-2653 GCA_044368835.1 Flavobacteriales bacterium
GTTGATGCTATGAAAGAAGGTGATGTGTTGTTGCTCGAGAATCTTCGCTTCTACAAGGAGGAAGAAGGCGGCGATGAATTCTTCGCCGGACAATTGGCGGAAAATGGCGACGTGTACATCAACGATGCTTTCGGAACGGCACACCGCGCGCACGCGAGTACAGCGGTGATTGCGCGCTTCTTCCCCACTGATAAACTGTTCGGTTACTTGATGGAAGACGAGGTGCAGAGCATTGATCGCGTGTTGAACTCTACTGCCAAACCCGTCACTGCCATCATCGGCGGAAGCAAGGTTTCAAGCAAGATTACTATTTTGGAAAACTTATTGAACCGCGTCGATAACATTGTGATTGGCGGTGGAATGGCGTATACATTTTTCAAAGCCTTGGGAGGAGTTACAGGCAATTCATTGGTAGAAGATGACAAACTCGACCTGGCGAAAGCATTACTGGAAAAGGCCAAAGAGAAAGGCGTGAACGTTTACTTGCCTGAAGATTCCATCATTGCTGATGCGTTTTCAAACGACGCACAACGCACGTCATCTGAGAGCCGAGGAATTCCAACGGGTTGGATGGGACTCGATATCGGTGAGCAATCGATTGCTCGTTTTTCTGAAGTCATTCTACAATCCAAGGTGATTCTTTGGAATGGACCCATGGGTGTTTTCGAGATGTCGAATTTTTCACATGGAACCATTGCTGTTGCACAGGCGCTGGTAGCTGCAACGAAAAACGGCGCGTTCACATTGGTGGGTGGTGGCGACAGCGTTGCTGCTATCAATCAGTTTGGGCTTGCCGACGAGGTGAGCTATGTAAGCACCGGTGGTGGCGCCATGCTTGAAGCATTGGAGGGAATTGACTTGCCGGGGATAGCAGCGATTAAGTGCTAAGTACAAATGACTAAGTACGGCTGAGCATAGAATGCATCCTACAAGCTCCTTTCCTATCTGTACTTCGCACTTCGCACATCGTACTTTGATAAGTACTCATTCCTGCTTACTGCGCTGAGAACGCAATAAGCAGCAAAACATCTTCTACTCCGATATATCCATCGCCATTCAGATCGAATGGGCCGCAGTTTTCCATGCAACCATAATTGTCGAGTAGTAACTGCATGTCTTCCTCGTTAATTACACAATCGCCGTTGTAATTTGCGGGTGATGTGTTCGTCGGTGGAACCGCTACGGTGAGCGCGATATAGTTGCTCACGCCGCAATCGTTGGCTGTTTGTACGCTGATGAAGAAGTCCTGATTTCCGGCCGTTATTTCGATGGTGTTGTTGTTCAGGGCAGTAGTAGACGCCGTCGTTTGCCAGTTGTAATCGGTCGCATTCACATCGGCCGCAACGCTATAGGTGGCGTTCGCTCCGGCGCACAACACCAAGGGTCCCACAATCGCATACACACTGTCGACACGCTCTGTGACACTCACGCTGATGCTGGCAGAGTCGGTGAGGCCGCATGCATTGGTAACGGTTACCGAAGCAAGTCCGCCGTTAGCGTTTGGTATAGGCTGAATTACGCGATCGTTTTCGGCACCTGTCCAACCTTCCGGCAATTGCCATTCGTAGCTGGTGGCTCCAGCTACTTGCTCGCATACTAGTTGTCCTAGCACACCTTCGCACCATTGCTGATCGCCGGTGATGTTGCCCAATTCAAATGCGCCGCAGCCAAGCTCTGTTCGATACATGTCGCCCCCTGAACCGATGAAGCAATAGTTTTCAGTGAAATGCGCAGCCGACGCTCCTAAGTTGCTGAAATTGTTTTGCAAGAGGAGGGTCCATGTTTCACCCCCGTCCTCTGTTTTATACAGATTCGCATAATCGTTTACGCAAAACCCGATATTCTCGCTGTAGAATTTGACGTCGCGCACGAGGCCGCCGCCTATGAATATAAAATCCCAAGTCTCCCCGCCGTTGAGTGTTCGGAAAACACCGCTATTGCTCCCTACAAAACCGAGGCTGTCGTTGTAGAAGTAAATATTCGCGCCAATAACTCCATTGTGATATTCCCACGTATTACCGCCATCAAATGTCTTGTAGTAAGTATCACCACCAGCCTGCACGTATCGCACAGCTATACCTCGCTGACTATCGAAAAAATGAATATCGCTTGCGCCTATGTTGGTTCCACACGTGAAGGAAGTTCCACCATTCGTTGTTTTACAGATATTCGAAGCTCCACCAAAACCACCGGCAAATCCTGTTTGCGCATCAATGAACTCGAGGCAGGTAGCCGTGAGTGTTGGAGAAGTGCTGTATGTCCACGTCTGTCCGCCATTGGTGGTTTTGCCCAAGTTCGTGGTGCCAAGCACATAACCCACTTGCGGCGTTGGGAAATCGACGGCATACCAACCGCCGGTCGTGGAGGTTTGGCGTATGTTCCAAAGCTTTCCCCCGTCTGAGGTTTGTGCAATACCGCCATAGAAAGTACCTCCGGATGCAAATGAAACAACAGTTCCCTGCGTATCCGACAAAAACTGTAAGGCAGTGACGCCACCGCCGGGCGCTGCATTTTTTATCACCGACCACGACGAACCATCATTCGTGCTCTTGTGAATTTGCATTTTCCCCATCATATACGCTGCCGATGACGACACGTGATCACCGCAGAAAATATCACCATCTCCCAATACCGTTTGGTTTTGCCACGTCTG
>JBILIX010000369.1:0-2644 GCA_044368835.1 Flavobacteriales bacterium
GGCTGGATGATGATGCCATGATTAAATTTTCGTTGCGAATATAAGCACTTAGTTAGGTCGTGCTTCATAGATTGAGTCTAAAACCGCTTTGGCAATATGCGGACGGTAGTGAGACCGCTCGTAATAGTGGGTATAATCAGCGGTAAAGCGATTCACCCCTGAAAAATCATAAACCCGCTGCTCTCCAAAAATTTGTTTGAGCTTGGCAATATCCGCAGCATTCATCTTGATTTGATTGTAAAGAGGACTGATCACAATGAAATAATCGGTATGCATGGCTGAAAAATGCCCCGCTATACCGTTAAGCAAGGCCTCATGCTTTGGTGTAATGACAGGCGCTGAAAATCGCAATTCACCGTCCCTTTTATAGAAAGGCTTCATACGATCTTCGGTGTAATACTCACCTGACGCAATCAACTCTTCGAACGATTCGAAACGTAGTTCATTCGAAATTGAGTCATATACAAAAGGTCTATGATCCAAAACACCTTGCGCCGACATGTAAGGCTTCGCGCGTCCCGTTATCCGATAATCAGCATAAGCCTTCAGAAATCGGCGATCCAAAAAAGCCATCCAATGAGCGCTTTGAAATGAAATCAGATTATCATACCCTATCAAACGAGGATCCTCCATGAACAGGTGTTCATTAAAAAGTTGCCCGGAATCAAAGGTGCTCCCATCGATTACGACCAGCGCATGATGCACTTCACTTCCCCTCTTCGCAACGTAATTCAACTTGTGAGCAATACCCTCGATGGTTTCTGATGAAGCGTCGAAATGAAAAACTTGGGCATCTAAAGGCAGGTGCTTTTTCCAATCATAGGCTTGGTAGAACATTGAACGCGAACTGCCGAAAATGAAGGCGTTGTAATCTGCGAAGCCATGATTCTGCTCGAAAACAGAAGTACTGACCATTCCTGGATTTATGGGGACCGTCAGCGTCTGACCGGATGGACGGTAGTTGCTGTATGAACGAACAACCTTAAAAGGATCTTCCACTACATAAAGCATTCCCACCGCAGCAATCGGAAGAGCAAAAAGAAACATGCGCAAAAGGAACGATTTCATACTCAGAATTGAAAATAGATAAATTGCTGCTGGATGCCATCAAACCAAACCAAGGCCAGAAGCAGCAGGTAATAAACCGTCCAGCGTATTGGCGCATAATTCACGCGTTCGAGTAATTCCAGCGCGTGATTTCCACGACGACCGAACCACTCAGCACCGGTCATCAAGCCAACCATCAAGAGGGTTTTGGGTACACCCAAGAGCAAGGTGTAATCTCCCTTCATCCATTTGGCCGGATTGAACATTCCTGCATACACCGCAAGCGCCTGAGACAAACTTTCGCTGCGAAACAATACCCAGGCAAGCATCACTTGAACAAACGTCAGCGAAATGCGGAGGGCGTCGGCACCACTCGGAATCCACCTTCCGGGCACATCATCGAGAAATAAGCGGTTTTTCCCGGCAAGCAGAATTGGCATGAAATAGAGCGCGTTCAAAGCCCCCCAGCACACGAAGGTCCAATCTGCGCCATGCCACAAACCGCTCAAAAGGAAAATAATCCACGTGTTACGAAGCTGCCCGGCTATTCCAACCTTATTTCCTCCCAATGGGACGTAGACATAATCGCGAAACCACGACGAAAGTGAAATGTGCCAGCGGCGCCAGAACTCAGCAATGCTGCGCGAGAAATAGGGAAAGCGAAAGTTGCGGATGAGGTCGATGCCAAGCAGTCGCGCAAGACCGATTGCCATGTCCGAGTAACCGGAAAAATCTCCGTAAATCTGCATAGTAAAGCAGAAAACTCCCAACCATAAACCCGCTCCACCCCACCCTTCCGGCGCATCAAAAACGGTGTTGGCTATGAGCGCACAATTGTCGGCCACAACCACTTTCTTGAAGACTCCCCATAGCAGTTGCCGCATACCATCCGTTGCTGTCACTCGATTGAAAGTTCTAGGCACTTTCAGTTGTGGCAGCAAATGCGTAGCGCGCTCAATCGGCCCTGCAACCAATAAAGGAAAGAAACTCACAAATAACCCGTAATCAATGAGATTGCGGTCAGCACGAATTCGTCGGTAATAAACATCCACCACATACGACAGACCATGAAAGGTGTAGAATGAAATTCCGATTGGAAGAATCCAGTGCAGCAGAAAAGGATGACTTTCAAAACCAACGGCGGTCATCAACTCAGAAAATGATGACGAGAAAAAGTCGAAGTACTTGTAAACGCCGAGCAAACCCAGATTGATTACAATGCTAATCCATAGCCAACGCAAGCGCGATTTATCTGAAGAAGCGGATTCAATGCGCAAAGCCGAAAAGAAATCAAGCAGAGTCGAAAAGGCTAGCAATCCCAGAAATCTCCAATCCCAACACCCGTAGAAGAAATAGCTGACCATGAGTAGCCATCCGTTTTGACGCACGCGCACGCCCTTTCCCCAGCCCCAATGGACAGCAAACACTACCAGAAAAAACAGCGCAAATGCGGAAGTTTGAAAGAGCATAGTGTGGTTCTACGATTGGCCTCAAACATAAGCATGGAAATGCAACCCTGGATGTGCCTTCGCTTGTGAACAAGTTCTCTTGTGGGCTGTTCCTTCAATAGTCATCTTTGTAACATGCAATCTGTGGA
>JBILIX010000059.1:0-8902 GCA_044368835.1 Flavobacteriales bacterium
TGGGGCAGCCTTATGATTGGCCGCTGGACGGGAGCTATTGGCGCTTTCGACTTCAAGCCTTCAACCAAGAAACTCCTGAAGTTTGCTGTGCCTTTGATGGCATTGGGTGTAGTGTTGCTGTTTACGTATTTGGCCGGGCACGATGTCGCTCCTCTGAAGTGGTATGTGCTGTGTGTGCTTGTGCAAATTGGTGCAGCCTACATCAGCAACGATAATCCCGCACGCACGCTACTCTACTTCGGTATTTTTGGAATGGTTGCCCTTACAGTGGGAACACTCGCAACGGGAATGGTTGCCGTATACGCAATCTTGTGCGGCGGCTTGGCTTGCTCCATCATGTGGCCTTCCATCTTCACACTTTCTATTGCCGGGTTGGGTAAATACACCTCACAAGGTTCTGCCTTCTTAATTATGATGATTTTGGGTGGATCTATTATTCCACCTATCCAAGGAAAACTAGCGGATGTAATCGGTATACACCCGAGCTATGGTATTGCAGTTGTTTGCTTCGCGTACCTCACGTGGTTTGCCTTTAAGGTAAACCGGATCTTGAAGGCGCAAGGCCTCGATGTGGATGGAGTAAGCGGCGGTGGACACTGATTTTTTAACACACAGGACACCTTAGTGTACAAAATACACTTACATTTGTAGCGGGTTTTTTTTGCAAGGAAAATCCCTCTATTGAAACAAACCATGAATACTCAAAAAATGAAAATCGGAGTGCTCACCAGTGGCGGTGATGCTCCGGGTATGAACGCTGCCATTCGAGCAGTAGTTCGAACCTGCGTATATCGCAACATAGAAGTGGAGGGTATCTTTCAAGGATACCAAGGCATGATAGAAGGTGACTTCAAAAAGCTCAACGAACGCTCGGTGGCGCGCATCCTCGGTCGTGGAGGCACCATCTTGAAGAGCTCACGCAGCAAGGAGTTTATGACGGTGGAAGGTCGCCAGAGGGCCTATGAGAATATGAAGAAGCATGGCGTGAACGCGCTCATCACCATCGGTGGTAACGGCACGTTCACCGGAGCTCATGTTTTCTTTGAGGAATTTGGTATTCCCGTCATGGGGGTTCCGGGTTCCATTGATAATGATTTATACGGCAGCGATCACTGCATCGGCTTCGACACGGCTACCAACACCGTGGTAGATGCTGTCGATAGAATTCGTGATACAGCAACCTCGCACAATCGTCTGTTTTTCGTCGAGGTAATGGGGCGCAACAGCGGCTTTATTGCATTGAAGGCGGGCATTGCCACGGGCGCAATAGCAATCGTGTTGCCTGAAGACGAAATGAGTATCGAAGATTTGGTAGCTACCCTTCGCGAAAGTGAAGAGAGCGGTAAGTCGAGTTCGATTGTGCTTGTGGCCGAAGGAAGCAAGAGCGGTGGGGCGTATGAAATTGCCAAGAAAGTAACAGAGAAATACAGCGAATATGAAACACGCGTATCGGTACTCGGACACCTGCAACGTGGGGGTGCTCCTTCTTGCTACGATCGTGTGATGGCCTCACGGATGGGTGTGGCCGCGGTAGAAGGTTTGTTGGAAGGAAGAAAAGACGTAATGATCGGCATCATCAACGACCGTGAAACCTACACACCGCTTTCCGAAGCCATCAACAACCGCCACCTGCCCAATCGCGATGAGCTGCGCATTGCACGCATCCTCTCGATCTAGGCCGGAGCAATTAATTCAATTAGCAAGAAAACAATGAAGAAAATAGCCATCAACGGTTTCGGACGCATCGGTCGTATGTGTTTCCGTAGCCTCATCAACAACCCACACGTAGAGGTTGTAGCCATCAACGATCTAACCGATGTAAAGACACTCGCACACCTGCTCAAGTACGATAGCATTCACGGTCGTTTCGGTCATGCTGTAGATCACAATTCGGATTCCATTATCGTGAATGGCAAAGCCATCAAAATTTACGCAGCGAAAGATCCTGCGACGCTTCCATGGGGCGAACTCGGTGTAGAAGTAGTCATCGAGTCGACCGGTATTTTCACCGACAAGGAAAGCGCCTCCAAGCACATCGAAGCAGGTGCGAAAAAGGTAATCATCAGCGCGCCCGCAACGGGTGCTGTGAAGACCATCGTACTAGGTGTTAACGACGATCAGATTACAGCCGAAGACACTGTGCTGAGCAATGCATCATGCACAACCAACTGCTTGGCGCCAATGGCCAAGGTGCTCAACGATAAATTCGGAATCGAGAAAGGATACATCACTACCATTCACGCATACACTGCCGATCAGCGCTTGCAAGATTCTCCTCACAAAGATTTGCGTCGTGCACGTGCAGCTGCACTTAGCATGGTGCCAACATCGACCGGTGCTGCCAAAGCAGTAGGTGAGGTGTTGCCACAACTCAAGGGCAAACTCGACGGTGTGGCCGTGCGCGTGCCCACACCCGATGGTTCAATGACGGACCTCGTGGCTGTGCTAAAGCGCGATGTGACCATTGAGGAAGTGAATGCCGCCATGAAAGAAGCTGCAGAAGGTTCGATGAAAGGCATTTTGGAATATTGTACTGATCCGATCGTTTCCATCGACATTGTCGGAAATCTTCACTCCTGTATTTTCGATGCAGCACTCACCGCTGTAAACGGAAACCTAGTGAAGGTAATGGCATGGTACGACAACGAAGCCGGTTACTCGCAACGTGTTTGCGACCTCATCGGCAAACTATAACCACTACGCACAAACAACAACACACTATACCTTTTTACCATGATCATCATTGCAGACAGCGGTTCCACTAAATGCGATTGGGCCCTGATTGACGAGAAAGGAATGCGCATGGATGACTTCCAGACAATGGGACTCAATCCATACTTCCACTCTCCCGACATGATCGAGAAAGCCATCAAGGACAATGCTCCCTTCTATGCGCTGGCCGATCAGATCAAACACATTTTTTTCTACGGTGCCGGAAGCAGCACGCCCGAAATGCACGCTATCATGCGCGCAGGTTTGGAGCGTGTTTTCAAGCATGCAGAGATTTTGGTTGAACACGACCAGCTCGGTTCAGCCATGGCCGTCTATGACGGAGAGCCTTGCATCGCTTGTATCCTCGGCACCGGAAGTAACTCATGTTACTTCGACGGCGAGAACGTATCGGAAGAAGTGCCATCACTAGCCTACATCCTCGGCGATGAAGCGAGTGGCGGATACTTTGGGAAAATTCTGTTGCAGGAATATTTCTACAAGAAACTCCCTGCCGATTTGCGTGCTTCGTTCGAAGAAAAATATGCGCCGACAAAAGATGAAATCATCAATAAGATTTACCGCGAACCGAATGCGAATGTCTACCTCGCATCGTTCATGAAATTCATTGGTGAGCACCGCGACCATCCGCATGTGAAGGAATGGGTGAAAAGGGGCATGTTGCACTTCATCGATATTCATGTGAAGTGCTTTGCAAATTACCGTGAGGTGCCTGTGCACTTTGTTGGAAGCATTGGTCACTACTTCCACGACTGTCTGCAAGCCGCAGCCGACGAGGCCGGCATCCGTTTGGGGAAAGTTATTCGCAAGCCTATCGACGGCTTGGTAGAATACCACGTTAAATACAAACTGCCTGCATTGGTAGGAAATTGATAAGTAATGGAAAAACAAATCTGCGTCATTGCACACGATAGCATGAAGCCTACGCTGGTCTCTTTCTTAAAAGAGAGACAGCAGTGGATGTGGAATAGAAAATTTGTGGCCACCGGTCTTACCGCCGAGTTCATGGAGCAAGAGTCGATGCAGTTGCAGGTGGAACATGTCAATGCAGGCCGTAATGGTGGATTCAAAGAATTAGAGGCCATGGTCAATCGCGATGAGATTGCCATGGTCCTCTTTTTTCGCGATCCTGAAATCGTTCAGGATTATGAAGCGGATATTGTGTCACTAGTGAAGGCATGTATCAAGCAAAACATTCCCTTGGCAAGCAATCCGGCGAGTGCAGAATTGCTCATCATCGGAATGATTCGCATGGAGGCTGGACGCAAATAATCCTATCTATTTTTATCGCATGATTAAAGCCTGTTTGTTCGATATGGACGGTGTCATTGTCGACACCGCGAAGTTTCATTTCCTCGCTTGGCAGCGCTTGGCCAACTCGCTGAGTATTGAGTTTACTGAGCTTCAAAACGAAGAGTTGAAAGGCGTGAGCAGGGTAGAGTCACTCGAAAAAATTCTTTCGTGGGGAAACATCGTGCTCAACAATGCCAAGAAGCTTGAGCTCATGGATCTCAAGAACCGCTGGTATCTCGAGTATGCCGAACAGGTTGTTCCATCTGAAATGTTGCCCGGCGTGCTCGACTTTTTGAATGAACTGAAGCAACGGGATATTCGCATAGGCCTTGGATCATCATCCAAGAACGCAGTGCTCATTCTCGGGAAGCTCGGCATTCTGGAGATGTTCGACACCATCATCGATGGCAATAAGATTCACATGTCGAAGCCCCACCCGGAAGTGTTTCAGCGTGGAGCCTCAGAGCTCCAACTCACTCCAACCGAAATCGTCGTATTCGAAGACGCGCAGAGCGGAGTAGAGGCAGCCAAGACAGGTGGGTTCTATTGCATTGGCATTGGCGAGCCTGCAGTACTTTCCTTAGCGGACGCAGTGGTGCCGTCAATGGCGGGCATGACAGTGGAGAGGATGAAGGGTTTAGTGGCGAGCGGCGAGTGATGAGTGGCGAGTGTTCTGCTCGGTGCACACGCAACTTCTCATTCTCATTGTGTTTCTGATTCTGTTTCTAAAAATTCAAGAATGAGAAACACAAGCAGAATGAGAATGAGGTTTGGCGCGGAACCGCCTTTTGGACTTACGCCCCGAGCCTCACCCCCAACCCCTCTCCACAGGAGAGGGGAGAACCTTCTCGTGAATGGCATACGTTGAAAAAAAGAGGATTTTCTGTCCTTCGCTTTTTAAACCCTTAGCCTTGGAGCGAAGGGCATTCCCCTCTCCTGTGGAGAGGGGTTAGGGGTGAGGCCTGTAAGCCAAAAGCCACGCCGCGATTCTGTACCCCCAACGCAGTCTAAATGCCGCGGCTCGACCGTACTTCGTACTTCGTAATTCGTACTTGTCAATCTGTAATCCGTCATCCGTCATCTCTCTAAACTTCCCCCACTTCAAGCGTCTTCACTTCCCCTCTAAACATCACCTTAAACGAAAATCCTTTCCATTGCTTAGGGAGCATCGGGTTGAACGTTAGTTCGCCATTCACCACGCGCATACCGCCAAAGCCTTGCACGACACTCATCCACGTGCCTGCCATGCTGGTGATGTGCAAGCCTTCATGCGCTTCGTGATTGTAATCGTCGAGGTCGAGGCGCGAGGTGCGCATGTACATCTCGTATGCCTTCTCTTCATATCCGAGCTTGGCCGCGAGTATCGAATGCACACATGGTGAAAGCGAACTTTCATGCACGGTCATGGGCTCGTAGTAGTCGAAGTTTTCGCGGATGGTTTCTATATCGAAATCTTCTTCGAAGAAATAGATCCCTTGCAATACATCGGCTTGCTTGATGAAGCATGATCGCAAGATGCGATCCCAGCTCCAGTGCTGATTGATGGGGCGCTCTGCCTTATCCAATGAGGATGCGCTGCGCAGTTCTTTATCGAGGAAACCATCTTGCTGCAAGAAAATGCGTGAGCCTTCTTTGGCTCCCAAGTATAAGTTGTCGATGATGTGCTGCCACTGCTTGAGTTCGGCAGCTTCATCGAACTTCAATGCTTCTGTTTTGGTTGCGAAGGCTTGCGCATCGTGTTGCTTCACATAGGCGAGTGCTTCCATCGCATACTGCATGCACCAGCGCGCTATGTAGCTCGTGTACCAGTTGTTGTTGACGTTGTTTTCGTATTCGTTCGGTCCGGTCACGCCGTGCATCACATACATGCTTTTCGCCTCGCTCCAGTGCACGCGCTGCGCCCAAAAGCGCGCAATACCCGTGAGAACGTCGATACCGTATTCGGCGAGATAACTGTGGTCGCCTGTGTATCGGATGTAGTTGTGAATGGCGTATGCAATCGCACCATTGCGGTGTATTTCCTCAAACGTAATTTCCCACTCGTTGTGGCACTCTTCGCCATTCATGGTAACCATCGGGTAGAGTGCTGCTCCGTTGGTGAAGCCCAGCTTGGCAGCATTTTCAATGGCCTTGCCCAGTTGGTTGTGACGGTACACCAACAGCTGACGAGCAACCTGCTGGTTCTTTGTGCTCATGTAAAACGGAATGCAATACGCTTCGGTATCCCAATAGGTTGAACCGCCGTATTTCTCTCCGGTAAATCCTTTCGGACCAATGTTCAAACGTGAATCTTCTCCCGTGTAAGTTTGATTCAGATGGAAGATGTTGAAGCGAATCGCTTGTTGTGCTTCATCATCGCCGGTGATTTGAATGTCGGCCATCTCCCAGATGTTCGACCATGCTTCTTCCTGTGCATTCATCATCTTGTCGAAGCCAATGGTCTTCGCACGCAATCCTGCTCGCTCTGATGCAGACTTCAATTCCGTGGATGTATAGTTAAGCGAAGAAACCAATCCGATATACTTCAGGAGTTGAACAGTTTGGTTGGTCTTGACATGAATTTCAAGGGCATTCTCTGCATAAAAATCGCGGTTGAATTCAGCATATGAAGCCGATTGCACAGCACCATCCAACAGCACATCCAACTGCATGGAAGCAGCTACCTCGAATCCAGTTTTTTTCGTGCGGCATACAACGGAACCTCCGCCGGGAGTGGTTTCAGATGAAACAGCCTCCCAAAACTTCTCATCGTAGTTGCTGTCATGGTTGTGCACGTCACCATCTAAGTATGGAGTAAAACGAATGACCCCATCGAAGTTCAGCGGAGTAACACTGTAACGAATCACTGCGGTCTCATCGTCGGCCATTGAGCAGAAGCGTATCGACTCAATATGCGCTTGCTTTCCTGATAGGGTGGTTACATCAAACGAACGTATCAATAACCCCTTATGCATGTCGAGCTCTCTTCGGAAGTTGCTTGTACTGCACACAGCAAGGTCGAGTTCTTCGCCGTCAATCCACACGCGAATGCCTATCCAGTTTATACTGTTCAATACCTTGGCGAAATATTCCGGATATCCATTCTTCCACCATCCCACACGGGTCTTATCGGGGTAGTAGATACCCGCTACATAGTTTCCCTGCAAAGTTGGCCCTGTATAGGTTTCCTCATGATTGGCGCGCTGTCCAAAGCGTCCGTTGCCAATAGAAAAGATACTTTCCGATGAGCGTTGATGCTTGGCTTCAAAGCCTTCCTCAACGATTTTCCAAGGATGTGTAGTCAAGTATTGAATCATGCTGCAATAATAATAGGCCTGCGAAAATAGGGAAAGTGTTTATTGTACACTAAGAGGTGGCTAAAAGGGGTAAGGGGTAATCGGAAAAGGGATAATTTATTAGGTACGTGATTGTCTATCCTTTTCCAAATATCCGTGATCACTTTTCCGATAACCCCTTACCCCTTACCCCTTACCCCTTATCCCTAATTTTCGCTATCCGTTTTTTACAACTCCATGCTTACTTTTAGCACATGCCTTTCGATAAACTATTATCGCCCATAAACTTGGGCTTCACTACGTTGAAAAATCGGGTCATCATGGGTTCGATGCACACGGGGTTGGAGGAAGAGAAGGATGGATTCGAGAAGCTTGCTGCGTTTTATGCTGCGCGCGCTCGTGGCGGTGTTGGACTCATAATAACCGGGGGTATTGCCCCGGATATATTTGGACGGCTCGCTCCCAATTCAGCTAAACTTACCAATGAACGCGAGGTGAGCAGTCATCGTCTTATCACGGATGCTGTGCATAATGAAGGGGGTAAAATCTGTATGCAGATTCTTCATGCGGGGCGCTACGCGCATCATCCGCTCGCATTGGCGCCATCGTCGATCAAAGCGCCCATCGGTCGCTTTGCACCCTGGTCTATGCCTTTCTGGCTTATCAATCGCACCATCCGCAATTTTGTGCGCGCTGCCAAACTCGCAAAAAGCGCAGGCTACGATGGAGTGGAGGTGATGGGTAGTGAAGGCTACCTCATCAATGAGTTTTTGACGGTGCGCACCAATGAACGTAAAGATGAATGGGGTAGGAGTTTTGAAAACAGTTCTCGTTTTGCGCTGGCTATTGTGAGCGGCATACGGCACGCGGTCGGACGCGAATTCATCATCGTCTATCGTTTGTCGATGCTCGATTTGGTGGAGAAGGGTCAGTCGTGGTCGGAAATAGAATTGCTCGCGAAGCGTCTTCAGGAAAACGGAGTCACCATCATCAACACCGGTATCGGATGGCACGAGTCACGCATTCCTACCATAGCGCAAATGGTGCCCCGAGGGGCTTTCACGTGGGTAACTCGTCGCCTCATGGGCAAGCTCAAAATTCCGGTTGTAGCAACCAATCGAATCAATACGCCTGAAATGGCGGAGGAAATCTTGCAGCGAGGCGATGCAGATATGGTGTCGATGGCTCGGCCATTTTTAGCTGACGCGGACTTTGTTTTAAAGGCAGCTGAAAACCGAAGCGAAGAGATTAACACCTGCATTGCTTGCAACCAAGCTTGTCTGGATCAAATATTTCAGCGTAAAACCGCGTCTTGTTTGGTCAATCCCTTTGCGTGTCGGGAAACAGAGTGGAAATTGGTGCCGGCACAAGCCATAAAGAAGATCGCAGTCGTGGGAAGTGGACCTGCAGGATGTGCTGCGGCTCTTACCTTGTCGCAACGAGGCCATCAGGTTACGTTGTTCGAGAAGCAAGGGGCCATTGGCGGTCAGTTTTTGCTTGCTGCAGCCATTGGAAGCAAGTCTGAGTTCAACGAAACACTTCGTTACTATCGTGTTCAATTAGCCAAGGCAGGCACAACTGTTCAATTGAATCATACTTTCAGC
>JBILIX010000060.1:0-8834 GCA_044368835.1 Flavobacteriales bacterium
GCGCTGAAACCGGTTTGCCCTCCCATGTATTCGCTGGTACTCCAAATAGTCACGCCATCGGGATCCAAACAGCCATGTGCGTAGTCACCGTTACGATTCGTGCCGGTTTGCGAGCCGGCTCCTTCTACAACAATAACTTCCGTTATGGGCAATTCGCCCAGAGGGTCGCACGCGCGACGGCCGGTGAAATAGAGGCCCGGAAACACGCTTGTCGTGATGTTGGCCTTCATGTAGCTCAATCCAATCGAACCATTGTCGTCCATGATGATGCTTCCCATCCAGCGTGTGTCGCTATCGGGCGTGTAGATTCCCTCCTGATACATCGACCAAGTGCCTGTGTTTTGATCCTGACGAAGTTCGCACCACTTGATACTGCGTTGACTGTTGCTGATTTTTACAGCCCAGTTGAGTACAACGGAATTGTATCCTTCCCATGTTTTCCACTGTCCGCGATACATGATAATACCGCCAATGCCATCGAGCTTTTGCGTGGTGCCGGGTTGAGATACATCGTCCCAGTTACTGTTGTATGATGCATCGAAGGCAGCCGTGTTCACATTATTGGCCGATGCAATGGAGGCAGTAGGAGTGTTGGTAGCCCAATTCACCGTCATGTTGTAAATGTTCACACGGTCTTGATTGCCTCCACCCCAGCCGTTGTCGGAATACGAGAAGATAGGACATGGAGTGCCTGCGGGTGGCAGCACACCATCGGCAGCACAGCCGGTAACAGGCACGAAGAAACCTCCGCCATCCGGTGGATTGTAAGAAGTGAACACACTGCGTGCACCCGGTGTTCCGGCTAACATTGCATCGCGTTCAAATGCAAACACACGTTGCGTGTTGGTGTTGGCCGTCATGTAATAACCGTCTTGCCAAACGCTGAATTTTAAGTAATCAGGAAATGCAGGGGACTCAAATGTATACGTGTAGTAAGAGCCCAGCGGATCGCCTGTGGTAGAGATGGCGATGTAGATTTCGTTGTTGAAGAATGAGCCGAATTGTGCCAAAAACCAGCGGTCGGCAGCCTTGTCGTACAGGACGATGGGGTCGCCGTTGTTTTGAGTGTCGGGGTTCCACAATGCGCCGAGCGATTGTGCGCTACCAATCGTCGCCCCTGTCGTTTTGTTATAAACGCGGAAGGTCGTTGCATTGATCAATTGAACGTAATGGTTCGGGCCTGCAGCTCCTGACGGATCGAACGGACGTGATCCACCGCTCGACTGACCCGCGAAGTTGGCGCGCAACTGAGTTCCGTTTTTGGTGCCCATCTCTTTCTGCATGCTCGCGTCGTCATTGTGGTAAGGGGCGCCATCGGCTCCGGTGAATTCGAAGTATTGTGGCTGGCGCTTGAGACGATCTTTTGATTCGCGGATTTCTTCCTCCTTATTGCTTTTTTCTGGAACACCCTGCAGATCGCGAAGTGGTCGTGTTACCCGAAATTTTTTAGCTACAATAAAACCGGAGGATGGTTGAAACTCCTGAGCGCCTGCTGTAAGAATTGCGCAGACGAGGAAGAGCATGCTAACAATCGTTTTCATCTAAAAAAAAGTTGGTGAATGCAAAGAATTTGTGCGCCGAAAGTAATTGCCTTCGGATTGACACAGCATGCATTGAAAGACCTATTTTGCGTCGAAAATATGCGCACTATGAACAGACGGAATTTTGTAAAAACTACTGCAATGGCCACTGCTGGCGGGCTTTTGGCGCCAAATGTCTTGCGAGCCGCTGGTCCTGATGTTGATAAAAAAGTTCGCTTGGGTATGATTGCCGTCGGCTTTCGAGGTCAGTCGCACATCGAGGAGCTGTTGAAGCGAAACGATGTCGAGTTGGTGGCTTTTGCCGATCCGGATGCACGCATGATGGCCGATGCGCAGGTGCTCTTGAAAAAGTATGGGAAGTCGCCTGCTGCTGAATATGGCAACGGCGATTATCACTACCGTGAAATGCTGCAGCGCGACGATATCGACGCAGTCATTGTTTCATCGCCCTGGGAATGGCACGCGCGGCATGGGTGCGATGCCATGCGCGCAGGCAAAACCGTGGGCATGGAAGTGTGCGGTGCAATGACGCTGGGCGAATGCTGGGAGTATGTGAGCACGCAAGAGCAAACAGGCGTGCCGATTATGATGCTGGAAAACGTATGCTATCGGCGCGATGTGATGGCCGTGCTCAACATGGTTCGCACGGGTTTGTTTGGTGAACTTGTTCATGCACAAGGCGGGTATGAGCACGATCTGCGCGGCGTGCTTTTCAACGATGGACAATCGGCCTACAACGCCGGTGTTGAATTTGGCGAAAAGGGATACAGCGAAGCGAAGTGGCGCACCAATCATTATGTGAATCGCAACGGTGAGTTATATCCTACACATGGCTTGGGGCCTGTTGCTACCATGCTGAACATTAATCGGGGTAATCGGTTGGTTCGACTCTCGTCGTTTTCATCGAAATCGCGCGGACTAAACAATTACATTGTTAATCACGAAAAGGGTGGTCTCAGTCACCCCAATGCAAGCGTTGCATTTAAGCAAGGTGATGTGGTGACCACTCAGATACAATGTGCCAATGGTGAGACTATTTTGCTCATACACGATACCTCGCTGCAACGTCCGTATAATCTTGGTTTCCGAGTTCAGGGCACGCAAGGCTTGTGGCAGGATTTCGGTTGGGGCGATCCCGACCAAGGGTTTGTTTATTTTGAACGCGAGATGAAACACAGCCATCGCTGGGAAAACTCGAAAGAGTGGATTGAGAAATACGACCATCCGCTGTGGAAGCGTTATGCAAAGGAGGCTGAAACAGCCGGGCATGGTGGAATGGACTTCTTTGTGCTCAACTCGTTTATTGAGTGCGTGAAAAACAAGCTGCCATTCGCGCTCGATGTGTATGACCTCGCAACGTGGTATGCCATCACACCGCTTTCAGAACAGTCGGTGGCGCGTGATGGGGCAATGGTCGAGATACCGGATTTTACCTCCGGCGCATGGAAGAATCGTCAGGCTGTATTTGCTATGGATGATCGATTCTAAGCGGTGCCTTTATTAGAAGCCTTCGGCAGGTAGTCGCCATTATAGCCGTAACCGTATCCATACCCATACCCATACCCATACCCATATCCGCGCATGGCTTTGAATCGATTCAGCACAATGCCCATGCGAGGTAAACGCCCCGCGGTATGCATTGCCTCAATGATTTCGAGTTGCGATTTGCGAATCAGTTTGGTGTTGATGATGTAAACAAAACAGTCGAGCTGATTGGAAATATGATAGGCATCCGACACCAAACCAATAGGTGCTGTGTCGACAACGATGTAATCGTAGTTTTTACGCAGTTCTGCAAGCAACTCATTGAATCGGTTGCTCATGAGCATTTCAGAGGGGTTCGGCGGAATAGGCCCTGAAGCAATCAAATCGAAATGAAACGAATTGTCGCTTTTTATGATAACCTCTTGAATGGTTGCCGTTGGTTTCGCCAGGTAATAACTCAGTCCTTTGGTATCGGCTACTTTGAGATAGCTGGCCAGTTTCGGGTGTCTCAAGTCAGTTCCGACCAACACCGTGCGCTTCCCTGCAAAGTGCAGCGATTCAGCAAGGTTTATCGACATAAACGATTTTCCTTCCTTGCCAATAGTTGATGTAATGCCCACCACGCGCGGGCCTTCGGGAATGCCTGCGCACAGGTAATCAATATTGGTGCGAAGCATTCTGAACGCTTCTGAATTGATGGAGCGGTCGGTATTGCTGTATACGAGATGCGAATTCTGAACCTTCATCTCAGGTATTTCTCCTAGGTAAGGAACCGATAGCTTCTGGAGGTCCTTCTTGCTCTTCACCTTGGTGTTGAGCGATTCTACCAAATAGAGCAGTACGACAGGCAATGCGAGTCCAAGCAACATGCATACCCCATAAACCAAGGCATACTTCGGACTGATTTTCTTCTTGTTGGAATAAGCAGGGTCTATGGTCTTTGCATTGGCAACCGTAACAGCAAGTGCAATGTTGGTCTCTTCGCGCTTTTGAAGTAGGTACAAATACAACGACTCCTTTATTTGTTGCTGACGCTGAATGTCGCGGAAAGCGCGCTCGAATGTGGGCACATCTTGAATTTTACTGTTGATTCCTCTCGCATATTTATTGAGACCATCCAGTTTTATTTTAAGTGCTTTCAACGTGTTCTCGAAACTCGAGCGAAGAGAGTTGCGCAGTTTCGAAAGCTCGGGTTCCAAGGCCACGGTTGCGGGGTTTTTCTCTCCGGCGCTTGCCTTCAGGCGGTTGTGCTCCAACACAAGCTTGTTGTATTCCCAGATCATGAAATTGACCGATTCATCCTTGATTCCTAGATTGGCAGGCAGCAGGTCTTCAATGGTGTTCCGGTTGTTCATCTCTTCCAGCAAGAAGTTGTTCAATGAAATTTCGTTTTCACACTCGAGTATTTCTTGCTCAGCATTAATGCCGGAGCTTACAATTAAGCCTGCCTCCGAACCTATATCCGTGAGTTTGTTTTCTTTTTTAAATGTTTCAACCTCGGTTTCTACCACGGCGAGCTCATTGGTGATAAACTGAATGCGCTCGTTGATGAAGTTGGCGGTGTTCCTGCTAATCTGGTTTTTATCATCGATTGCGTGTTTGTTGTGAATGGCAATGAGCGTATTCAAAATAGCGGTAGCCCTGTCATGCAGGCCATCGCGGAAGACGAGCTTCAGAACACTGGCGTCTTTGTTGACTGGAGTGATTTTTAAGTTTTCCAAAAACTCGATAGCAAGCTTTTCCGGTGAAACGATTTCAGTAGTGAACTTGTGATTGTGGTGGGATGCATTGAAGTGACGTGTAGTTCGAAAACAGCCGTATCCGAATTCAAATCGAAGGGTGTCGCCAAATCGATGCTGCGAGGTTTCGCCCGTGTTGGCATTGGTGAGCTCGTATTCAACTTCCGATTTGGGTAGCAAGTTCCATTTGAATTCTTGCGAAGAATCAGGCAGCTCTGGGGTTATGAGTTGGAGCTGAATTGGAGTGCCTTCATAGCGTTCGTGCATGATGGGCCGACCAAAAGTGTAGTATCGAACATTCAGCTGGAGCTCCTCGATTACCTCCATCATGAGTGAGCGTGATCGTAGTATCTCAATCTCATTGTCGAGGTCTTGATTCGCCGAGAGAATCCCCAAATCTTCAAATGCAGAAAGCTCATCACGTAATGACGATTTGCCGTTTTTGTCGTCTTTAATGAGCACCGTTGCAGATGCTTCATACATCGGCACTGTGTAACGCAGATAAACGAAGGCCAAGCCAAGCAACAGCGTTAGCGATATCAGAAACCATCGCCAGTAGGAGAGGTACTTCAGCACGATCTCACCGAATGAAGGCGTGTTGTCGGGCTGCATTTCTGCCGGATGATCCATCATGGCTATTTAAAAATAAGAATAAGCGTTGTAAGCACGAGTGATAGGCTTGATATGACTATGCCTGTATTGGATGCATTGATTACCGATGAGTTTCTCTTCGCGCGGTTGGGTTCAACGTAGACCACGTCGTTTTGCTGAAGATAATAGACGGGCGATGAGAACAGGCTCTCCTGCGTGAGGTCCAAGCGATACTCCTTGCGTTTTCCATCTTCATCGCGAATAACCAAAATGTTGTGTCGTTCTCCTGTTATGAGTAAATCGCCCGCAACGCCTAGTGCTTCCAGTAGCGTTATGCGTTCATTGGGAATGGTGAAGGTGCCCGGGTTGCGCACATCGCCAAGCACCGTTACACGAAAGTTCAGTATGCGCATCGAGATGGTGGGGTTCACGATATACGATCCCAGTTTCTCTTTGATGATGTTGATTGCTTGCGTTCTGGTGAGGCCGCCCAAATGGATGGTGCCAATCACCGGAAACTCGATATTGCCTTCCGAGTTTACCAGGTATCCCGGTGGAGTAGGGGCTCCTAGCGCATAGCCTCCGTACAAATTGTTGCCGAGCGCCTGCGGTAAGTTAAATAACACCGTTGACTTTTCGTCGTTGGCCATCACAAGTATCGACAACAGGTCGTCGGGTTTGATGGTGGGATTGTATGACGAATGAGCGGCGAACTCAGTAGGTTTGCCTTGAAAATAGACAAGATCCTTCTTTGTGTCGCAGCTCCACAATAAGAGCACCGCCGCACAGCAAGCAATGATTCCCTTCTGAAAAAAGTACATAGGTCAAAATTAAGCAAGAATAGGCTATGCGCTGCGCTTGCGCTTCACTACAATGTTGTAGATAGCCTGAAAGAAATAACGGGTATCGGTAAAATACGGATTGCGTTTTTTCTCGAGTAGATATTCCTCCTCCGCTTTGAGCACTCCTTCCACAGATGGCTTTCGATCCAGCGCAACATAGGGAGGAATGCACCCTGGTTTCTGTGTAACGCGCAATGCTTGGAGATGCGCGGGAATGTCTTCGAAGTAGCGGGGGCTAACGGGTCGAACACCGACCAACTTCATCTCTCCTTTCAATACGTTAATCAGCTGAGGCAGTTCGTCGAGCCAATAACGGCGCATGAACTTTCCCCAAGGCGTGAGTCGAAAATCGTCGGCGGGCTTGCCACTTTCTGCATACCCATTGCGCTGCAACACATAATCCTGCAAGTATTCGGAGTAGGGGTGCATGGTGCGAAACTTCAATACATGAAAGATTTTACCCCCTTTGCCAATGCGGCGCATCTTGAAAAGAGGTCCGTAGCTCGCGTTTTTGTCGTAGGTCGGGGCCTTTACTTTTTTCGCTGCGAACCACGTTATTCCGTTGATGGATTCATGCGATACGATTTCAAATCCACAACAAACCAAGCGCCCGAGCATTTCGGCCTTCGACAGCAGTCGACCTTTACCGCTTGTAACAGCGAAATAGAGTTGCTTCAATACGGGCACTTTCGGAAAGATGCGAAGGAAAATAAACTCGGAGGTTATCCAGGCATATTTCAAGATTGGAACCTTGTAAAAGGCGATCCGATGACGGCGAGCACGATACGTTTCGAAAGAGCCTACGAACAACTGCCCTTCATCCATCGACTCGTTGGTTTGCTCCAGAAACTTGTTGATGCGCCTCAAATCGTTCATCGATGTTTCGGTGAAAACCGAAACACCCTTCAATTCGATTGAGAAATCGTTTTTCCTCTCACACTTTCGGAAATAGAACGTTTGCCTTTGATACTCAGTGAGCAAAATAGACAAGGGTACCTCCAAAGCTGGAATGTATTCCGAATTTAGTCGGGTGTTTAAATGTGTATGGAAAAACGCCGAGCCTTCCATGGTTAGATTAGGTACACAAATGTATACATCCTACGTTCAACAAAACAGCCAAAGTTTTTAGTTCAACTGTGTTAGTTGCGCGGGTGTTTTCGTTGCAGTTCAATTGTATTTTGGCGGTCTCTAACGCAGTTGTTATACCAATGCATAAAAGCGCATGCTGAAGAAGATCGCGTATTTCCTGTTGCCGCTCAACGTGTTGATCGATACGTTGCTGCTGTTTTCAGAACAGCTTTCTTGGTTGCCTATTGTGCGAGCGGTGCTTTTGCTTGCTTTATTGATGTTCGTTTTTGTGAAGTATTCGCGCCATTTCAGGTATTATCCGGCGATGCTGCTTTTCGTTGGATATTGCTTGATGCAGTTGGCTTTTGTATCCGATTTGAGCAAATCTGTTAACATCACGCTCAAAATCTGTATCCCTATTGCTTCTTTCGCAATTGGCTTTCATCTTTTTAATCGACCCGAGGAGCTCCGGAAACTGAGCATCTCGATCATCGGTGTTTATTTCATTCTGATTGCTAATTTCATTTTGAGTCAGGTGTTCGGTTTGGGTGAATCGGTTTATTCCGAGGAGTCCGATTTTCGAGTGGGTAATTTGGATGATGCATGGAACGTCTTCACCTATTCCGTGTTGCTGGCCCCGATGGTGCTCTTTTTTGTGGGACAACGCAAGTGGCTCAAATGGACAACTTACATCGGTTCTGTTGCCAATGCGCTATTGGTGTTAATCTCCATTAAGCGCATAGCCATACTCGGATTGTTTACGGGTACTGCCATTCGCTGGTTATATGCATTGCAAATTGGTCGCATTGTAAAATCGCTGGCCCTTCTTGCCGTCGGAGTGGCTCTGTTGTATCCATTCTTCGGTGAGTTAATCGAACAACGGTTGCAAGCTCGCACCGATCGATTTGAAACCGGTGCATTGGAAAGGGAAGGGCGATTCCTAGAAAGCCAGTTCGTGTGGCAAAGCGCTTTGTCGTTTGATGAACCTGCAAAAAGTTTGTTTGGATTAGAGGGGTTCAACTCCGTAGGCAATTATGCCGATGGACGTTTTGGTGAACGCCAGTTGCACGTCGATTACAATTTGATAGTAAACACCATTGGCTTGGTTGGCCTTGCGCTTTATCTAGCCATGTTTGTTCAGTTTGGCTTGCGAATGCATAGCATCAGAAAGTCTGTGGAAATGCAACCGGCCATGCGGACCATGCTTTTATCTGTTTTCTGGATGCTGTTGTTGAATCAGTTCATCACCTCATTCGCAGGGCAGATGTATCACGTAAGTTATCGATTGATGGTGTTTGTTGTGATGGGAAGTATTCTGGGTACCTTTTATTCTTCGGCCTATGCGCGTGCTGGTAGTATGCAGCGGAAATAAAGGAGAGGCAAGTCCTTTTGTTCGCGAGCAATGCGAACAACTGGAACATGCGGGCTGCACAGTTCGTTTGTTTCTGGTGCGTGGCAAAGGTTGGCAAGGGTACTTGAGCAATCGGTCGTTGCTTGTAGCAGCCATCCGTGAGTTTCAACCCGATATCGTTCATGCCCATTCGGGCATGTCGGCTTTGTTAGCCGGC
>JBILIX010000061.1:0-8816 GCA_044368835.1 Flavobacteriales bacterium
GCTGAACTCAAGTCGCGCGAGGAAATGATGAGCAACTTGCTTTCGTTTATTCAGGCTTCTAAGTAGGGTGAGCATTCACCTACTAGGTGGAAATTCTCTGATTGAAACGTCGTGTTTCATTCGGATGTCAGGTTTTTTAAACGTCCCATCGTTTTTTTTTCTGTTGTCCGAATTTCTTTCAGACTAATCTTGTGCTTCCATGTTATATGCTTTGAACCCGTATAGAATTGCCTCTTTAATAGCAATGATGGCTGTTTTTTTTGCTGTGCAAACAGCACGTGTCAGCAGCACCAATGGCGATCCTCAATTGACGTTGCTCACCGCCCAGGCTATTCTCGAAAATGGTTCCATACAGTTGGATGAATACAAAGCTCGTGTTATCGATGAGCATTTTACAACCGGTAAATGGAAGTACCACGAGGTAAACGGACACATCTACTACAACTATCCACTTGGTACACCCTTATTGTCTATTCCCTTTGTCGCAATCGCAAATGCGTTGGGTTATGACATGGCGATCGAAAACCACGATCACTTCTGGCAAATACAAATTGCTGCTATTCTGTGTGTAGTCATGTTACTCTTGCTTCGCAAGATTGCGCTGCGATTCATGGATAAATGGTCGGCGCTGTTCTGGTCAACGGCATTCATGTTTTCTACGAGCTTTCTGAGTGTGAACGGCACAGCACTTTGGAGCTTTCATTTCGAATTGATTTTCCTCTGCTTAGCGGTGTTGGAAATTATTCGCGTTGAGCAAACAGAAGGCGGCTCTGTCCGCCCGTTATACATGGGGTTTCTTCTATTCAGCGCGTGGTTTGCCCGTCCGGCTGCTTTGCCTTTTTTGGTTGCAGTAATGCTTTGGCTTGCCTGGCGCCGCAATCTAAAGGCATTCGTTATGGTAGGGCTGTCGTCCTGCGCATTGTTGGTGTTGTTTATTGCGTACTCCATGTTGGTGCACCAACGCTGGCTGCCGCTCTATTACGATCCCTTCACATGGAATGGCGCAGTTTCTCAGCACACCATGTTCTTCAAGCTGAAGGCTCTGTTGTTTAGTCCTTTCAGAGGGCTCTTTGTTTATACACCCATTCTGTTGGCTTCGTTTGTCGGTCTTTTTATTCCAGAAGTTCGCAGGAGTAAACTGTACGGTGTTATGATAGGTTGGTTCGTTCTGCATGTGTTGATGCTAACTCGCCATGGCAATTGGTGGGGGGGCTGGAGCTATGGACCTCGCTTGTTTACAGACGCGCTGCCGGCATTGATTGTAATGTTCTTCCTGACCATTCATCATGCTGCGAAATGGTCGCGGCCGTTAGCAAAAAAGCTCATGCAGGGTTTCTTGGTTGTTACGCTCTTTTTTGGTGCGTTCGTGCACACGCTGCAGGGGCTTTATAATCCGGAAACTATTTCATGGAATGATTTCCCACAGGCTGATCTGGTGCCCGATTTTTATGCGTGGAATTGGCGTTACCCTGCGTTTTTTGCCAATGCCGAGATGAACAACATGAAAAAAACAGAGACCTTCATGTGGTCTCAAGCGCATGAGTTGACAGCACAACTTCCGCAAGGTTCAGCCCTTTTTTGTTTCGATGGCGAACCGCGCAAGCATACCATTCTAAAGGCACTCAACAGAAAAAAATCGGATTTTAATCGGGCAGAGTTATTCAATAATCTGTCGGATCTTGCCCTAAGCGGACGCGATACCTTTTATACAACGGCTGCTGTGAGGCAAACACTGGAGGGCAATAAACAAGTGAGGTTGATCGACGACAGGTTGGACAGCATCACGTTGGGCGCATATCTGAAGAAGCATGAGCAGTACATCGTATTGCTTACCTATAAACCCGATGCTGGCGATTCGTTATCAGATGAATCTCTGAACTATTTGAAGAATGTGGAGTCTTCAATTTTGGATAATAATCACAATGCGCCATACGTGCTCATTCTGAATAAGGGCGTTAAATATGCAGAGCGTTTAGATAGTGGTGGAGGCAAGGCTGAGCTGAAGTTGCAACATGCCGGTAAGGATATTCACTTGTATTCGGGCGGAATAGCTGCTGGTCTCATCGTCAAAGCAGAGATAGACGGAAAGGATGTTTGCAAGAATATTCGGGGGTGGAATGTCATAGTGCTCGATGATTTAGGGGCCGTTGTGAATAGCATTGCGTTTGACACACACCGAGAAGATCGTCCGTTTGTGGAGTTGCAACGAATGCACTTTGTGGAATGACACGTTGAATTTCCCATTTATACACAAACGTTGTATGCCCCATAAATGGAATGATATGGATGCGAACGCCGCCACAATCTGCAGCAATTGCGTGTGTTTTCGCAGCAATGAGAGTGGTATAATGGCTGTGGATTTATTCGCATAACATCTATAATTTATTCACTCTTCCCAATCGCATCGCTTCGTTTCTTTGCGCCATGGAAGCGACTATGCAAACGTCTGATATGGTGGAAACTGCAGCTGCATTTGTAAACAGCACAGGCAGCCACATCTTTCTTACCGGCAAAGCAGGTACCGGTAAAACTACATTCTTGCGCAGCTTGGGAGAGCGCACGCACAAGCGTTTTGCAATTGTTGCCCCAACGGGTATTGCAGCCCTCAATGCAGGTGGTGTTACCATTCACTCCATGTTCCAGTTGCCACTTGGTACGTTTCTGCCCGATCGCACTCCTTCCGGGCAATTCTCGTCTGAAGCCAACATCTACACACAGTTCACCCTCTCGCGCAAGCATCCAATCAGCGCTGTGAAAAAGCAAGTGCTTCGCAGCCTCGATCTACTCATTATCGACGAGGTGAGCATGCTGCGCGCAGATGTGCTCGATGCGATCGACTACCGCATGCGCAGTGTTCGGGGTAATTTCGCTCGTGCCTTCGGCGGTGTTCAGGTGCTTATGATTGGTGACCTGTTTCAATTGCCGCCCATTGTGAAAGATCATGAATGGGGCTTGCTGAAGCGCTATTACCACAGCGCTCATTTCTTCGAAGCAATGGCACTCCAGTCGGAGGGGTTTGTTTACATAGAACTCGATAAAATATACCGACAGTCCGATCAGCGTTTTATCGATCTACTCAATAACCTGCGCGAGAATGCAACTTCGGCCGACGATATCACATTGCTCAACAGCTACTACCGCCCGCAGGCCGAGCAAGAGGAGGGAGTAATCACCCTCACCACGCACAACTACAAGGCCGATGACATGAACATGGCTCAGCTCCGCAAGTTGTCGGGAAAGTCGTTTGTCTACCAGGCGGCCATTGATAAGGACTTCCCGGAGTCGATGTACCCGTTGCCACAGAAGCTTGAACTCAAGGATGGTGCGCAAGTCATGTTTGTACGCAACGACAGCAACGGTGGTAAGTTCTTCAACGGAATGCTCGCCACTGTTTGTGATTTAGATGAAAATTCGATTAGCGTGCGCGTAATCGATAGCGGACTTGTAATCATTGTGCCGCGCGAACAATGGGAGAACAAAAAGTATTCAGTGAGTGCCTCCACACGCGATCTCGATGAAGAAGTAGTGGGCACCTTCAGTCAGTTTCCCATTAAGCTAGCGTGGGCAGTAACCGTTCATAAAAGTCAGGGCCTCACATTCGATCGTGCGGTGATCGATGTCGGCCAAGCATTCGCTTCCGGTCAGGTATACGTGGCCCTTTCCCGATTGCGCTCACTCGATGGCTTGATTCTCAAAACACGAATAGACCCTTCGGTTATTAGCAATGATGCCTTGGTAGTGAATTTTTCCAAAACCAAGCATGCGATGGAGCAATTGCAACAAATGCTGCATGAGAGGAGAATTCACTATATACACGACTTGATTGCGAGTACCTTTTTGTTTACACAACTCACGCATGACTTGGATCGAATCGTTAAGGAAGGCGACACGGATTCGGAGTTTGATGATTCATCTATGAAGCCCCTGCTGCAAGTGTTGCGTGAAGCGATTAATGCAGAGGAAACGAACACAACGAAGTTTGTTCAACAACTCCGCTACTTGTTACAGCAGGAAGAATTTGATGCGTTGCGTGAGCGCCTCGAGAAGGGGAGTGGTTACTACACTGCACTTTTAAGTTCGCATATCGCCAGCCTATTGCTTCACATGCAACAAATGCAATGGCGCACTGGAGTAAAGGCGTATATGACAACATTGGGCGAGGTCGATCAGTTGTTGATGAGGAAGTATGAGGACATTCAAAAGTCGAATATCATCATTCACGGCTTGCTCAATCGATCGAGTTTTATTGATGTGTCGGCCATAGACAGTCAGCGTGAAGCTATTCGAAATGGATGGTTGGATTCAGCGCGCCGTGAGGCACAGGCTTCTCGCTCTTCCGCTGCAGAAAAGGAGGGTGACTATTCCGGAAAGAAGAAGGGACGCAAGTCGCGCAGCACTTCAAAGTCTCCGGCAAGTGCCAAGAGCAATACAAAGGATACCGTGGAGCATAGCCTAGAAATGTTCCGGCTGGGAAAGACGGTAGAGGACATCGCAGCCGAGCGCACCCTTGCAGTTTCAACGGTTGAATCACATTTGGCCAAGGCCATTGCCTCGTCGCGACTCGAACTGAGTGATTACGTAAGTCAGGAAGAAAGCTCTGCAATCGAAGCAGGCATTACCGAGTACGGCGCCAATGGTCTGCGCGGGGTATTCGACGCCCTCGAGGGCAAATACAGCTTTGGCAAACTGCGCGCGGTTGCGGCGCATTTGAATCGGGAAATTTAAATGGGTACTGGGTACTGGGTACTGAATACTGGGTACTGAATACTGAGCGCGGGATACTGAATACTGAGAACGGGGTACTGAATACTAGATACCACGCTCGGCTGAAGCGCGCCAGCCTATTGCAATCCCTTACCCCTTACCCCTAATACCAATAACTAGTCCCCACTCGCCATTCGCCATTCGCCGCTCGCCGTTCGCCGCTCGCCGTTCGCCACTAGTACCTCAGCCACTTCCACAACTCTTTATATGACGGCTTCTTGCCATACATCAAAATGCCCACTCGATAAATTTTAGCTGCCAGCCACGTGAAGAAAAAGATACTGGCGACCAGCACGAGAATAGAGATTAGTTTAAGCCCAATGGATACACCAATGGCCGTTTTTACCATCATCACAATGGGTGAGGTGAGGGGCACAATGGCGAAAATTTCACCAATACTGCTCTCAGGGTTTTCGATCATCATGGTCGATACGATGTAACCAAAAATCAACGGCAAGGTAACGGGCATCATAAACTGTTGTGTGTCGGTCTCGTTGTCGACGCTTGCTCCGATGGCTGCGAAAAGGGCCCCATAAAGCAAATAGCCGCACACGAAGAAGATGAGGAACGATACAATCACATCCACCCATGCTACTTCATTAATAACAGCCAGTAGTTGTGTTTGCATTTCCCCGGCTTCGCTAGCATCCGTCATGTTTTGAGCTTCGATGGTGCCGCCTGTTTGAATCATGGCAAGTTGTTCCTTTTGCTTGTCGAGCAATTGCTTTTGCAAAGCGCCAACTCCAAAGGCTGATATCGCTGCAGTGAGTCCTACCCAAATTAAAAACTGTGTGAGTCCTACCAGTCCGATGCCTATGATTTTACCCATCATCAGTTGAAAGGGTTTTACACTCGATATGATGACCTCCACGATGCGGTTGGTTTTTTCTTCCATCACACCCCGCATCACTTGAACCCCGTAGAAGAAAATGAAGAAGTAGATGATGAGCGCAAATCCAAAGCCAATCATCGCCTTTACTGAAGTAAGGTCTTCTTTGTCGCCTGCACTGGGCTTGATCACGTTAATATCGACCGACTGGCGGATGCTCTTGTAGGTTTCGATGGTGATGTTGTTCTGCTTGGCTCGATACAACTCCAGCGCATCTTCAATATCGCCTGCCACACGGTTCTGAATGGTCATGCTCGGTGTCTTCTCCGCAAACATTTCAACCTTTCCATCGGTATACGAAATGGCCGAAAGTTGAACTACGGCAGTATAGATACCTGATTCCAACTCTGCCGCTGCATCTACCGTTCCTTTGCGAAAATCGTACGTAAGCTTCTCGGTGTTGCGAAAGCGTGGACGCTCCACACCGGCTTGCTGGTAAACTAGAATTTCATCTTCCAGCAGATAACCCAAATCGTCGGCAAGCAAAACGTGCTGATGTGTGGTGTCGCTAGCTGCAAGCAAGGCAACTCCTACGATGAGTCCACCAAAAATGATAGGCCCCAAAATGGTCATGATGAGGAAGCTCTTCTTCTTCACCTTGCTCATGTATTCGCGCTGTATAATGAGGAGTGTCTTATTCATGGCTGGCATTGAATTGTTGAACGGCTTGAATGAAAATTTGCTCCATGTCAGGAACGAGTTCGTTTACACCGTGTATTTGAACATGAGGTATGAGCGCTTGAAGCAAGTCATTGAGCGATCGGCTTTCAAGCAATTTTATTTCGGCAAAGGCACCCTTCTCATCGGTGGCGGTGCGCTGCAATTCGAACTGCGTCCAAAGTCCAATACCAATGTCCATCGCTGCTCCTTCAAAGTCGACCCGGTACGTTTGTGTGCGGAAGCGTGACTTGATGTCTTTCACACTGCCTTCCAGAATTACACGCGAACGATTGATAAGCGCGATGTTGTCGCACAGCGATTCAACGCTTCCCATATCATGCGTAGAGAGTATGATGGTCGCTCCTTCGTTTTTTAATCGAAGCATTTCTGTGCGTATCAACTCTGCATTGATGGGGTCGAATCCGCTGAAGGGTTCATCCAGTATGAGCAGCTTGGGTTTGTGCAACACCGTGGTGATGAATTGAACCTTCTGCGCCATCCCTTTGGAAAGGTCTTCTACTGTCTTGTCCCACCAGTTGGTTATTTCAAATCGCTCGAACCAGTCCTTCAATCGGGTGCGAGAATCGCGTGCTGAAAGTCCTTTCAATTGCGCGAGATACATACACTGCTCACCAACCTTCATTTTTTTGTAAAGTCCGCGCTCCTCAGGTAGGTAGCCGATATGCTCTACATCGCCGGGCTGAAGCGGACGTCCGTTAAACAACACCTCTCCTTCATCAGGCCCGGTAATTTGATTGATGATACGTATCAAGGATGTTTTGCCGGCCCCATTAGGACCAAGCAACCCAAATACGCTGTTCTCCGGCACTGCAATGCTCACATCGTTGAGCGCAACGTGCTTTGCATAGGATTTATGAATGTGACGCGCTTCTAATGTGAACATCGTGGAAGGGTTGTGTTATAAGGGGTAAGGTATAAGGTATGAGGGGTAAGGTATAAGGTATAAGGGGTAAGGTATGAGGTAAGCGTTGTGTAGCACAAGGTTCAAAGTTTACCTTACCCCTTATACTTTACCCTTTACCCTTTACCCTTTCTCCTTTATCGCTTTTCGATTATTGCTTCAATTACGCCATTCACGATATAAGCCAACTGCTCTTCCGTCAACTCGGTGTGCATAGGAAGGGACATTACGTTGTTCGACAATTCTTCGGTTACCGGGAAATCGCCTTCCTTGTAGCGTGCATCGGCATAGGCTTTCTGCATGTGCATGGGCACAGGATAATAAACCATAGAGGCGATTCCTTTCTCTTGCAGTTTAGCCTGCAATGCAGCGCGATCAACACCTTTCAATACGAGTGTGTATTGGTGGAAAACGTGCGTGCTCTTGGGATCGCGCGCAGGAATGGTGATGTTCGGATGATTCGCAAACGCATGGTCGTAATAGGCTGCAGCACGCTGGCGGTTGACTATGTAAGTGTCCAGTTGGCCGAGCTTCACATTCAGTACAGCTGCTTGGATCGTGTCAAGTCGCGAATTCACACCAATGCTGTCGTGGTAATAGCGCACCTTCATGCCGTGGTTCGAAATCATGCGAAGCTTCTCCGCAAGCGCATCATCATTGGTAAACATCGCACCTCCGTCGCCGTAGCATCCGAGATTCTTCGAAGGGAAAAAGCTGGTTGTTCCAACATGTCCCATCGTTCCCGCTTGCTTGCGTGTGCCGTCGCTAAAGGTGTAGTAGGCGCCAATCGCTTGACAATTGTCTTCGATGACATACAGGTTATGCTTGTTGGCAATGGCCATGATCGATTCCATATCCGCGCACTGACCAAAAAGATGCACGGGCACAATGGCTTTCGTTTTGGGCGTAATCGCTTTTTCCAATGCAACGGGATCGATGTTGTAAGTGCCGGGCAGTGCGTCGACCAGCACCGGTGTCAACTGCAACAAAGCAATTACTTCTACAGTGGCTACAAATGTGAATGACGTGGTAATCACCTCGTCGCCTGGCTTGAGGTCCAATGCCATCATGGCAATTTGCAATGCATCTGTGCCATTTGCGCAATTAACCACATGCTTTACATGCATGTAGTTTTCCAGTCCTGTTTGAAATTCTTTCACCGCCGGACCATTGATGAATGCAGTGTTTTCTACCACATCCAAAATGGCTCTGTCTATTTCATTCTTTACACGGTGATACTGGGTCTTTAAGTCGACCATTGGTATATTCATCATACTTCTTTCGAATTTTTAGATGCGCCGAAGATAAGATTATTTCAAGCCTACAGAAGTAGGATTCTAGGGCTAAAAATCACAGTTTCTCAACGCCAAAACTTGATGAGTAGAATCTCGATTGCCAGGAATATCAGTGACCAAACAATCAGGCTTAACCAATACTTGTGTGTGTCATCAATAGCAGACGCTCCGGCCGAAACAGACTCCATGTCTCCTTCCAATACCGACCAGTTTCCAAATTGCTTGTCAGCTATTTTTTCCTTGAAAAGGTCTACCGCCATGGTTTCGTTATACGATTCTGCTCTGC
>JBILIX010000370.1:0-2591 GCA_044368835.1 Flavobacteriales bacterium
AATCTGATTGGTGAGGATTCAAGTTATCAGACTTATGCCATCCAGAAACTCGTACGCAACACTGCAGGTATCCGCCTTATTTTTCATTAGAACGTCTTCAGCGCCTGGTACACCTTATGAACCGGCAGTCCCATTACATTGAAATAAGAACCCTCGAGGCGATCGATACCCACCAGGCCAATCCAGTCCTGTGCTCCATAGGAACCTGCCTTATCGAACGGTGAATAGTTGTCTACGTAGTGCTCAATTTCTGAGTCTGTGAGTCGGCTGAAGTGAACACGTGTTTGATCCCAGATCAACTCGGTTTTTTCAAGCGTTGCAATGGATACGCCGGTGTATACCTCGTGTGTATTCCCATTCAGTAGGCCAATCATCTCAATAGCTTCCTTCCGATCAAGCGGTTTGTTCAATACTCGACCCTCAATCCAAACAATAGTGTCGGCTGTTATGAGTATGTCACCTTCCGATAGTTCGCTTTGGAAGGCTTCCGCTTTTTTTGCAGCAAGAAATAGCGGGATGGCCTCGCGCTCTAAATGGGGCGGATAGTCTTCGTCAACATCTTTGGTCCAGATCTCAAAAGACAATCCCAGACCTTCCAGCAATTGTTGCCTTCTCGGACTCTTCGATGCGAGCTTGATGCGTTTGTTTGTCAGATTTTCGAACATGTTTCGAATTTCCATCGATTTCCACCCCACTTGCACCGAAGGTCATTGCAATTTCTCCACAACCTTTCCATAGTAACAAGCGCGCGCGATTTGCTGCTGTAATTTCGCAACATGCACCAATCGATTATCATTCTTGATTTTGGCTCACAGGTTACTCAACTCATAGCGCGTCGAGTGCGTGAGCTCAACATCTACTGCGAGATTCACCCATGGAATAAGGTACCCCAATTGACGGATTCTGTTCGTGGGGTTATCCTTTCTGGAAGTCCTTTTTCGGTTCATCAGGAAGGTGCTCCCATGCCCGATTTATCTGCCATTTTGGGCAGGTTTCCGGTGTTGGGCATTTGCTACGGTGCCCAACTGTTGGCAAGGCAGAATGGGGGAGAAGTGGTGCGCTCAACGCATCGTGAATATGGTCGGGCGCATTTGGTTTCACGCGAGGGGGAATCTGTATTGATGAAAGATATTGCATCCGACTCGCAAGTATGGATGTCGCACGGTGATACCATTTTGGATGCAGGGCCCAACACTCGCATCATTTGCTCAACGGCCGATGTGAAAGTTGCAGGTTACGAGCGCACCGACTTGCAGGCATTTGGCGTGCAGTTTCACCCCGAGGTGTATCATAGCCTCGATGGTACTCAACTCCTGCGCAATTTCGTAGTCGACGTTTGCGGGTGTGCCCAAGACTGGACACCCATCTCGTTTGTGGATGAAACCGTGGCAGAACTCAAATCGAAATTGGGCAACGATGTAGTGATAATGGGGCTTAGCGGTGGCGTCGACTCAACAGTGGCTGCAGTGCTCATTCAGAAAGCAATTGGCAGTAACCTTCATTGCATTTTTGTAGACAATGGGCTGCTCCGTAAAAATGAATTCCAGGATGTTTTGGATAGCTACAAAGACCTCGGCTTGAATGTAACCGGTGTAGATGCCTCCGCGCGTTTCTATGCTGCTTTGGCCGGTGTTTCGGATCCGGAGTTGAAACGAAAGGCAATCGGAAAGGCATTTATTGAAGTGTTTGATGAGGAGTCTAAAAAACACGAAAGCGCCCGTTGGCTTGGTCAAGGTACCATTTATCCGGATGTTATTGAATCGGTGTCGCATAGCGGTGGCCCGTCTCAGACGATCAAGAGTCATCACAATGTAGGTGGACTGCCCGATTATATGAAGCTGCAGGTGGTTGAGCCTTTGCGCTTGTTGTTTAAAGATGAAGTGCGCAGAGTGGGAAGAGCACTGGAGATTCCTTCCTTCATTTTGGAGCGACATCCTTTTCCAGGGCCAGGGCTGGGTATTCGCATATTGGGCGACATCACACCCGACAAGGTTCAGCTCTTGCAGGAAGCCGATCATATCTGGACGCAGTCGCTTAAAGAGCATGGCCTATACAACGAGGTTTGGCAGGCCGGAGCAATTTTATTGCCCGTATACAGCGTGGGTGTAATGGGCGATGAACGCACCTACGAACGCACTGTTGCATTGCGCGCAGTAACCAGCACCGATGGTATGACGGCCGACTGGTCGCGTTTGCCGCATGATTTTCTCGCCAAGGTTTCCAATGATATTATCAACCGCGTAAGGGGTGTCAATCGAGTGGTCTATGATATTAGCTCCAAGCCACCGGCGACCATCGAGTGGGAATAGGGTTTCTTCCGGGCCTTTTCCGATATTTGCCCCATTATTGCTTCTAAGCGCTCCATGAAAATCATTTTCGTTGTTTTTAGTTTTTGTTTGTGCCTTATCGGCTGGTCGCAACCCGGGGCCGTTTCGGGAGCATTCACGGAGCATACTGTAGAGGCAGGCCAAACGCTCTACTCGATTTCCAAAAAGTACAATCTCACCGTTGATCAGCTTGTTACAGAGAATCCGGGTGTCGACGCAGGGTTGCGGGTAGGTCAAAAACTACGCATTCCTCAGCAGGTTGCA
>JBILIX010000371.1:0-2553 GCA_044368835.1 Flavobacteriales bacterium
CCTGCTGACGACGACGTGGTAACGTTTAATGCATTTCTGGTGAATGTACCTGTTGCAGCAAGCGTAGCAGAAGTAGCTCCACTTCCTAGTGTTATGGCCCCGGCGGCGTCGCCCAGATTTGCGGCTGCACCTGCGGAAACCGTTCCACCGGAAATGATGGTTCCACCGGAATAGGTATTGGTGCCAGAGAGTGTGAGTGTCCCTGAGCCTATTTTGGTAATGCTGCGAGATGCGCCGGTAATATTTGAACTTATTGTAATAGGACTCGCTGCATCAATAACATTAGTGGTCGCATTACCAAGCGCTACATTCATAGTGCCTGAACCATTCTGAATCGTCAATAGATTTGAAGATGCAGCATTATTTCTCAATATGACATTAGAATTACTACCAAGAGATGCACCATTCAGAGTAAGTGTACCAGTTGTAGCAGTACTATTATTAATAGTCAGCGCTCTTGTTCTGGCAGAAGTAATATCTATCGCACCAATGGAAAGTGGTGCAGTAGTCATATTTATTCCTGCAAGGGTAGCGTTACCCGCATTTTGGAATTCGGCAACGCTTCCTGTAAGCCACTGAGCAGACGTAGTATTGGGAGTCCATACAGTATTTGTATACCATGCAGTTGAAGCACCGGTATTTGTCCAAACAATACTGGAAACGGTAAAGGTTGCCTTGTAGTTATTGCCTGAATTTGACGCAAAGGCGGTACCACCACAACAGGTAATCGTTGCATCGGAATACACTTCAAGGGTATAAGCTCCGGTGCCAAGTCCGGCTAATATGTTTATGGTAAGCCCGGTATTCGACCACACCTGATCCTGCCCACCACAACCATTGCCGAAGCCACTGGTAAAACCGATGCTTTGGGATGTGTATGATCCGCTTGGTGAACCAGTGGGATAAACCCTGTAATAAAGCCGCGTGCTTGTAAGGTCAGCGCCTCCACATTTAAACACATTGTGCTCTGCTCCTTTTAACGTCAGGTTTGTAGAGCCGGCTGCAAACGTCCCAAGGTTTGCATTATTAAAATCTGTGTTTGCGGTAGCGGCGTTTAGGTCATAAAAAGTATTTGCACCTCCGTTCAATGAGAGTACAATAAACGTGTTGTTAAAGCCGGCGCTTTGCCCCCACCCTTTGCCGACATTCAGGAGAAACGCCATTAACAAAACGGTTAAGAATCCCGCTTTCCGCATGGCGAATTTGAGAATAGGCGATTGTGGGTTATCCGAATCGAAAACCGAATTGCGTTGCAAGAACGTTGGAGCGAAAGAAAACGAGCCTAAAACAGGCCCACTCCACACATTCTTCCATTCAAACTGCTTAGACAATGAGGCGCGCACACTTGTGCACACATGAAGTAGAGAATTCCGTTTCATGAACGTTGGATAAGGTTAATTAAATAGCTGGCGTTGTCGCCGGATTTGTTTTCGGGCTTCGCAAGGAAGCCTAACAAATGTAGAGAAAATCGAATGAATTGCGCTTCAACGTGTAAATTTTACACTATGACAATTTGTGACAAAATTAATACCCCAATGCGAGGCGCACATGCTGCAGTGTGTTATGCGCTGTGATACGCGCCTTTTCGGCTCCCTCATGCAAACGACGATCGAGCTCCTGTTTGTCTTGCATGTAGTGATCGTATGCTTTTCTCTCTTCGGTGAAACGCGCAAGAATGGCCTCCAGCAGGTCCTTCTTCGCGTGGCCCCAACCATAACCGCCGGCCTCTAGTTTCGACTTCAATGTTGCTGCATCTGTTGCCGGCGCTACCAACTTGAAAAGCTTGTACACCACGCTGCCTTCCGCGTCTTTCGGCTCTTCGAGTGGCGTTGTGTCGGTAACGATTTTCTTGTTGATGATATCTTTCAACTCTTTCTCCGGAAGGAAAACATCGATGAAGTTGCCGTAGCTCTTACTCATCTTCTGGCCGTCGGTGCCGGGCACGTATTGCGTTTCTTCGTTGATTTTTGATTGCGGAACCACTAGTGTTTCGCCCATGCGTCGGTTGAATGCCTCGGCTATGTCGCGGGCAATTTCAAGGTGTTGCACCTGGTCTTTTCCCACCGGCACAACCTCGGCGCCGTAGAGCAAAATGTCAGCGGCCATCAACACGGGGTAGGTAAACAAACCCGCATTCACATCGCTCAGGCGGTCGCTCTTGTCTTTGAAGCTATGCGCATTCGCCAGCATCGGAAAAGGCGTGAAGCATTGAAGATACCAGGTGAGCTCTGCAACTTCGGGCACATCGCTTTGGCGATAGAAGGTGGTCTTTGCAGTATCAAGCCCACAAGCCAACCAAGCCGCTGCAACCGAGTAGGTGTTTTCACGAATCGCAACAGCGTCTTTCACTGCAGTGAGCGTGTGCAGATTTGCGATAAATAAAAAGCTGTCGTTGTTGGGCTTTTTACTTTCTTCAATCGCGGGCATGATGGCTCCGAGTATGTTGCCGAGGTGCGGGGTGCCTGTGCTTTGGATGCCTGTGAGGATGCGTGACATGGGGCTAAATTACGAATTACCCCTCAATGAAATCAATGCATTCAGCGATTTGTTAAT
>JBILIX010000372.1:0-2547 GCA_044368835.1 Flavobacteriales bacterium
CTCTTCAAAGGTGTATTGCGGTTTCATGGTAACGCATCAATCGGTGAATGGCGGCCTCGACTGGGAACAACTTACCGACTGGTATTACACCGGAGAGCGACCCGAGGTGCATGCCGACAATCGTTTTGTGGCCTATCATCCGCTTACGAATGAAATCTATTTCTGCAACGATGGCGGTATTTACAAGTTCAACGAGCAAACGATGGAGTGGACTGAACTCACAGCAGGCCTGATCATCACGCAGTACTATCGAATAGCCGTTGCACAAACGGATGATCTTTTCATGATAGGTGGCACACAGGACAACGGCGGTCGAAAGCGCATTTCAGCCGACACGTGGGGCCCCACCAACGGAGGTGACGGCATGGAGGTGGCTATCGACTTCGAGGATGAACAAACGATTTACACTACGTACATCTATGGCCAATTGTACCGCTCCGACGATCAATGGCAAGACGATCAGTACAATGAAATAACGCCCCCGGGCTCAGGCGGTGGCGATTGGGTAACGCCGTATGTGCTCGACCCGCAAGACTCGCATGTAATTGTTGCAGGCTACAGCGATGTATACCGCTCCGATGACCGTGGCGAAACGTGGCAGCAACTGAGTGTGGATTTGACCGGTGACCCGGAGCGCAAACTTACCGCGGTGGCTGTAGCACCTACCGATCAAAGTACCATTTATGCCGGACGCGGAGCAATGCTCTACATTACACACGATGCCGGTGAAACATGGGACAATGAATTGGTGGTGCTGGGCGCTGGAACCGCAACGATTGCGAGCATTACGGTAGATCCCAATAATCCGAATGAGCTGTGGGTAACGCTTTCAGGATATGTGAATGGCAAGAAGGTGTACCATTCAACCGACGCGGGGATTACGTTTAGCAACGCTTCATCTAACCTGCCCAATGTGCCGGTAAATGCTGCTGTAATTGACAAGCAGAGTGAAAATCACGACCTCTACATCGGAACGGATGTGGGTGTGTTTGTTTTGGATGAATCAACGCAGACCTGGTTGTATTACGGAGGCGGACTACCCAATACCATGGTGAGTGATTTGGAGATTCAATACTCCTCGCGTAAGCTTCGCATAGGCACCTTTGGTCGCGGTGTGTGGGAAAACGATTTGTATTCGCAGCCTTTTGTTTCTTCGGTATCTTCAATCAATAACGCATCGAATACGATCTTCCAACTGGCAGGTAACCCGGTGAATGACATGTTACTTTTGAACGTGCACAATCGTGTCAATGCACACGGAGAGTTCGCCTTATATGACGCGCAAGGACGCATTGTGAAACGCATGCAGCGTACCTTGCATGAGGGCCACTATCAAGTTACAATGCCGGTGTCCGAATTGTCGCCAGGTAATTACTTCATTCGCTATGAGGCTGCCGGCCTGTCAATGGAAAGCGCGCGTTTTGTGAAGCGTTAATCGTTGTCTTTATCCTCTCGGAAGATATCATTCATGATATCGCTGAACTCAATGCTGCTGTCCATGACTGTCTTCCCAATTACGGAGAACTCAGCCAGTCCATGCAACACAAACTCCATCATCATCAGTCGCTCTTCGTCTTGAATGCCCGGGCAATATTTGTCTACAATCTCATGCAGCACGGGAATGCTGTACAGCACATTCGCGTATTCGTCGCGAGGGTAATCAATCAGAATTTGAACGTTCTCGTTGGCCAGATGCTCGATAATGGGTTGATACGGATTCTGAATTTTTTTGCGCTTGATGGTTTCCGGACTCGGGAATATCTGCGGAAACTTTTTGCGGATGGCCATGCCGAGTAGGCGCATGGCTACGAAATGCGGCCCTTCCTGTTCGCCTTCGTACACAAGCTCTACCTTACCTGTTATGGCAGGCACAATCGACATGAGGTCGCCAATGCGCGCATGTGTTTTCTTCTCTTTATTGATGATGGCTCTGCGCTCTGCGCTGCTCACCAGGTTTTCCATGGCGCTAATCGTGAGACGAGCCGACACGCCGCTTTTCTGATCTACGTATTCGCTTTCACGCGCTTCAAATGCCACCATCTCCACCAACTCGCGCAGGAAGGGCGACACAGTTACGCGCTTCAATTGCTCTTTGGTGTGATGTGCTTCTAGTTCGGTTATCTCCATTCCGAGCGCAATACTCTTTGGATAGTGTGTGATGATTTGGCTTTGAATACGGTCTTTCAGCGGTGTGATGATGCTTCCGCGATTCGTGTAATCTTCAGGGTTTGCCGTGAAGATGAACTGAATGTCGAGCGGCAAGCGCAACTGAAATCCGCGTATCTGAATGTCACCTTCTTGTAGAATATTGAAGAGCGACACTTGAATACGCGCCTGTAAGTCGGGCAGTTCGTTGATCACGAAAATGCAGCGATGGCTGCGTGGTATAAGCCCGAAGTGAATGACACGCTCATCACTGTAAGCAAGTTTCAAGTTGGCAGCTTTTATTGGGTCGATATCGCCAATCAAATCGGCTACACTCACATCGGGCGTGGCGAGTTTTTCTACATAGCGCTCCGAGCGGTGCATCCAACGAATAGGTGTAAG